>JAHYJE010000031.1 GCA_019429105.1 Syntrophobacterales bacterium | reverse complement strand
AAGCGGGAAAACGAAGTTTAATGTTCATAATCTGGTTCTAACTGCTTGAAAAACCGTATTCCCGATAGAAGCATTGTGTACATTAAGCTCCGCTTTCGGGAATGACAAATAGTTTTGCAATTGGCTCGTATGCTTATTGATTTACAATTGGTTATTTTACGGGAATCGCTGCGGACGCAACGGAGCGCGTTCCTCCAACTTTACGCAGATTTAGCTTGCCTTGCAGGTTGCACTTGTCAGTGTCGGAAAGTACAGGAGACAGCCGTCAGCGATTGATCTCGTTCCATCTTTCCCGTGCGCGGTCGGTTATTGTGGCGCCGGGGGCCCTTTGCAGGACTCCCGGGGTTCACTCAATGCTGAAAATGGGCGCCTTATGATCGCTTACCAAAATTCTATGCCGGAGCTCCGACATAGGTTAACTATCTATCTTAATGAACTGACGACAGTGCTCCCCGTTTTTCACGACAACTTTCCAACAATCTCCCGCACTCTCACAGGAAACGACTGCGCCATTTCTTGCAGACGCCCCGTATCAACTCCCTCCAACTCCAGTTCATCTTCAAACGGCGCCGCCTTGCGATAATAGATGCAATCAAGCAGCGCCTTTTCCGGCATGGCAAGGTTAAATCCATCCCGCGCTTCAAAACCGAAATAGAGACGATCGGAGATGTGGGAGTACTCAATGGAGACTCCGCGCCAGTGGAGATTACGGGCAATGCCGACAGCCGTGCTGAGCGTGACAACCGTACAAACCGTGGGAACCTGAATGATCACCCCGTGCTTGTGCAAAGCCCACTCGGCGCTGATATAGGAAGGGGCGCGTACGAAACAGGCCGTTTCTTCCAGCGACGGTTCAGCTTTCAGACGGCTGTTGACATACACGCCACGGGTCACCCGGGTGATATAGCCGCGCTCCAGGGCACGGGTGAGAAAAACATTGGCGTTGCCGGTAAACTTTAGCAGATCGGCAGAGCGAAAGAGGACAGGAAGAGCCTGGAGAATATCAATGGTACTCATGGCGGGATCACCACGCCCGTTTCCCGCAGATCGCGGAAAAGCCCCTTCACTGCATCCAGAAACGGGCGATAGCCATCGTTGCGGCAGGCCGTCATGACCTCCGGCGACAGAAACCGCCCCAGATCATTCTCAATTGCATCCCGCAGATCGCTGTCGGCGCTCTGAAACCATCTGGGCGTCCGCTTCAGTATAAACGGAGCCGCATAGCAGGAGAACTTTCGCTCCACCACATCTCGGACAACCGGAACATGCAGTCGCTCCCGCAGATGCCAGACGTCGTAGATGTCCCCTCCCTTAAGATAGGAGCGTTCCAGCAAAGCCCGAACCTTATCGGAAAGAATCTCTTCAAGGGTTTCGACCACCATCACCGAATTAGGGCGGGGAATGCGAAACTCTCCGCTGGCGATCATGTAGGATACCGCAGGCTGCATTCCCAGTACCCGGGGTTCAGACTCCGGAGTCACCCCTTCCTGCAGTCGCTCGCATTCAATCCTTACCATAATCCTGTCCCGGGAGTTTAGCGGTTCAAAAGCCACCCGCCAGGCCACCTCTTCATCCCGTTGGGCACGAGGGGCGAGCGTAAGACGGCCCAGCCCGAAATGGGCAATGGACTCACGGGCAACCGGAGCCTCTATGGCCTGCATCATTCTTTCGAGCGTGGGCCTCGCGAGATGCGTAACAAAATCGATGTCCTCTGAAAACCGGCCTCCGTTGTGACACCAGCGGATGGCCGTACCTCCCTGGAAGACAAGGCGAGAGCTTTCAGGTCGTGTGTACAGATGCTGGAGAAGAATGAGCTGGGAAGGAAAACGGGGTCAGAGACATATTTTATCCCTGTGGCATCACAACAAATCTGTCTCTGAAACTGATTTCACTTTACATGATAAGCGCTATCTTCGGGCATAGCGGAACTTCAAGCCGAGTGGAGAGATATCCCCAAAAGATAGAATAACTTGTTGAGATTTCTGCAATAGACAATAGATAAAGGGGGAGGAAATGAGATCTATCAGTGGCGTCGCGTTCAAGAATGTAAAAATGTTGCTTGAGATTATTATGATTCTTTTTTACCTCAATGTTACAAGTAGTTACGCACAAACAGCAATGGTTAGCATTTCAGGTAAGATTACCAGCGAATCAGATGGCGGCCCTGTTGCTGGTGTATGGATTGCTGCCGAAAATTATTCAACCGGGGCTTACGGCGGTGGGGGAAGCGCTAAATCCGGTGCTGACGGTTCCTATACCATATCAGGGCTGTCTTCGGGCGATTACCGCCTCGAAGCAAACACCGGCGGGACGGATTATGCGCTTAAATATTTCAACAACGCCCTGTCATTTTCCGCTGCGTCAAAGGTTAATGTGATTCTTTCACAAACTGCCAATGTGGATTTTCAACTTTCATCGCTGCCGGCTTTCAGGGGAGATATCAACGGCGACGGGAAGATTGATCTTGCCGATGCAATTTTGGCAATCGGAATTCCTGCCGGAGTCATATCCGAGGCAATTGTCTATAAATCTGGTGACGTGAATGGTAATGGGAAAATAGGTACTGAGGAAGCCGTTTATGATCTGCAAGGCATTTCACAAGTGCGAGAAATGCCGCTTCATGTCCCGCTGAAGATTGACGGTATTCTTGCCTCGGGAGAATGGGATGATGCGAAAACAGCAGAAATAACGGTGGAAGAAGGCTGGGTTGTAAAGGTGTTCTACAAAAACGATGCCGATAGCCTGTATGTCGCCTTCACCAATCTGAAACCACAGTCGGGCGAACTCTACCCGGAAATCCTCCTGGACGTGAACAACGATAAAAGTGCATCATGGAAGTCGGATGACCGGTGGTTTCATACTTCCTACAACAATTGTGAAATGCGGGGAGGATTCAACATATGGAGTACCTGTAAGCGAGCCAAAGTGGGATGGTCGGGGAACATCTTTCCCCTTACTGCTCCCGGCACTGTGGAAGTACGAATCGAATATGAAAAACTCGGGCTTGTTCCCGGAGAGGCAAGAGATATCGGGGTTGCTTTTGATGTCACCGATACACGAACAAAATGGAAGTTCTGGCCGTCTTCCGCTTCGACGTCCAATCCATCCACATGGGGAACATGGCACATTGAGTAATCCAACCAGGTGCGGCAGGCGGTGTGTTTTTGTCGTGAAGTTATAATTATTTGGCATACTTCATTTATTGCAGGCCTCCCTGGAGAGACGCTCCGGGGAAACCGAAGCGTTTGCCCCGGATGAAGCTGGTTTATCACCTGCTTTCGGAAGATCTGATTGAAAATCTGGGGGTTGTCAAAAATTGCGCCGACAGCGGCTTTGTGGAAGATGAGCCTGCCGGTGGATCGCAGCCGCCACCGGGATTGATGGGGAATTGATCCGCAAAACGGTGCGAGACTTTATCGAAAAGGGTTATCTTTACGCGATGTTTTCCGAAGATTCCTGCATTTGGCGCTGGGCACACAACAACCAAAACAGATTCGAGCCGCAAGAGGCGACAATCAGCGATTGATTTCGTTCCATCTTTCCCGCGCGCGGTCGGTTATCGTGGCGCCGGAGGCCCTTTGCAGGACTCCCAGGGTTCCCGCCCCCGGCAGCTCTGCAAAAAGGCCGGAGTCGAGGGCCAGGTTGTAAATGCAGCGGGGCGCCTGGCCCCCCTTTGTCCGATCGGCAAAGATGTCGTGGATTGCCAGAATGCCATCCGGCAGGAGGCGGGAAATCCAGGAGTTGTAGTCGGCACAGGCCGCCTCGAAGGTGTGTCCCCCGTCGATAAATAGCAGACTGACCGGGGTGCTCCAGAGGCGGGCGGCGACGGAGGATTTCGAAACGATCGGAACCACGGTATCTGTTAGGGAAAGCTCGCGCAGGACATTCTGAAATACTGAAAAGGTATCAATTTTCCCGGTCCTTTCGTTGAACAGTTCCGGGTCGAAATATTCCTGCCCCGGCTGCTGTTCCTCGGAGCCTTCGTGATGGTCGATGGAAAAGAGAATGCCCCCCGACTCTTTGCACCCCATGCCGAGATAAGCTGTGGATTTTCCGCAATAACTCCCAATTTCCAGGCAGGGGCCGCGCCGGGAGGCTGTTTGCGCAAGTTCATACAAACGCAGGCCTTCCTCCTGCGCCAGAAAACCTTTCAAGGTTAATTTCTGAAGCTTTTCAAGTCCCATTTACGGATAAGTTCCTTTCTTTTTCCAATCTGCCGTAACCATACAATGCTCCCCAAAGAAAGGCAAGTCATTGAGATTTCGCTGGAAGCGCGATTGCCCTTATCAAGGAGCCATAAATTTCTTGAAATTTTAATAATGCAGGAGAAAAATTTTGCTTGACTTATCTATATATGGTGATATTAAGGCCACCAATGTACAACATGTTGCGTTTTACTTAACAACGAACTTTTGCTATTCATTCAACAATTAAGGGGGCCTCAATGACGACACAGATCAAAAAGCGGGACGGAAGACTGGTAAAATTTGATGCGGAAAAGATCACCAATGCGATCGCCAAGGCGGGTGCGGTGACCGGAGAATTTGATCACAAGGCGGCAAAAAAGTTGATGATTCGCGTCCTGAATCTGGTGGAAAAGGTCTTTGACGGCAATGCCGCAACGGTCGAAGATATTCAGGACATCGTGGAGGAGGTGCTGCTCGCTTCTTCCTACAAAAAAACCGCCAAGGCATACATCATCTATCGCGATCAGCACGCCCGCCTCCGGGATATAACAAACCGGATGCAGACGGACCTGGTCGATAAATACCTGAACAGAACCGACTGGAAGATAAACGAAAACAGCAATATGGATTATTCGCTGCAGGGACTCAACAACTACATCTCTTCCGAGATCAGCAAGACTTACTGGTTAAATGAAATATACCCGCCGGAGGTGCGCCGGGCCCATTCGGAGGGAGATTTTCATATCCATGACCTGAGTCTGCTTTCCGTTTACTGTGTCGGTTGGGATTTGTACGATCTGCTGGTGGAGGGATTCCGGGGGGTTTCCGGCAAGGTGGAAAGCAAGCCGGCAAAGCATCTGCGCAGCGCGCTGGGGCAGGTGGTGAATTTTTTCTATACATTGCAGGGGGAAGCGGCCGGCGCCCAGGCATTTTCCAATTTCGATACGCTTCTGGCCCCGTTTATCCGCTACGACAAGCTCAGCTATAAGGAGGTGGAGCAGGCGCTGCAGGAGTTCATTTTCAATATCAACGTTCCGACCCGGGTTGGTTTTCAGACCCCCTTTACCAATGTGACGCTCGATGTGCAGGTGCCCGGCTATTATGCCGAGAAAAGCGTCATTGTCGGCGGAGAACTCCAGAAGGAGACGTACGGAGAGTTTCAGGAGGAGATGGACCTCTTCAACAAGGCGTTTTTGCAGGTTATGGCCAACGGCGACGCCAAGGGACGGGTTTTTACCTTTCCTATTCCGACCTACAACATAACGAAGGGTTTTAACTGGGGAGACCCGAAATTTAACGGACTTTGGGAAATGACTGCCAAGTACGGCGTCCCCTATTTTTCCAATTTCATCAATTCGGACATGAATCCGGAGGATTCCCGCAGTATGTGCTGCCGGCTGCGGATAGACAACCGCGAGCTGCAAAAGCGCGGCGGCGGGCTTTTCGGTTCCAATCCCCTGACCGGCTCCGTCGGGGTGGTCACGATCAACATGCCGAGAATAGGCTATCTTGCCGATACGGAGGAGTCGTTTCTGGTAAGACTGGGCGGCCTGATGGACGTTGCCCGGGAAAGCCTGGAAATAAAGCGCAAGGTGCTGGAAAGCTTTACCGAAAGCAACCTTTATCCCTACACGAAGTACTATCTGCGCAGCGTCAAGCAGCGTTTCAACCAGTACTGGAAAAATCACTTTTCTACGATTGGTCTGCTGGGGATGAACGAGGCGTGCCTTAACCTCCTGGGAAAGGACCTTACAACCCCGGAAGGACAGAGCTTTGCAAAAAAAGTTATGGATTTCATGCGTGATCGGCTCGTAAAATTTCAGGAGGAGACCGGGAACAACTACAATCTGGAATCGACCCCCGCCGAGGGAACTTCTTACCGTTTGGCGCGAATCGACAAGGAGAAATACCCGGAGATCATCTGCGCCGATGAAGAAAATATAACTGCCCGCAAGGCCGAGCCTTTCTATACTAATTCCACTCAACTGCCGGTAAACTATACCGACGATGTCTTCGAGGCCCTTGACCTGCAGGACGAAATCCAGTGCAAGTACACCGGCGGCACCGTGTTTCACACCTTTGCCGGGGAGCGTATTTCCGATTACCGGGCGGTAAGGGAGCTGGTTAAAAAGATCTGCACGAATTATCATCTGCCGTATGTTACCTTTACCCCGACGTTCAGCGTCTGTCCGGAGCATGGATACCTCACGGGCGAGCAGGAGGCCTGTCCGACCTGCGGAGAAGAATGTGAGATATACTCCCGCGTTGTCGGGTATCTGCGCCCGGTCAAGCAGTGGAACAAGGGTAAAAAAGAGGAGTATGCTCTGCGAAAGGAATACGCGTTCTGACAATAATAATCGGGGGCCTGCAAAAATTTTCACTGATAGATTACCCTGGGCGAATCTGCGCGATCATTTTCACCCAGGGTTGCAATTTTTGTTGTCCTTACTGCCACAACCCAGAGCTTGTAGATCCGCAAAGATATGGTCCCGTTCTTCCCGCGGCGGAAGTTTTATCTTTTCTGGAAAAGAGGAGAGGTAAGCTGGATGCGGTATCGGTAACCGGGGGCGAGCCGACGCTGCAGCCGGACCTTGAAAATTTCCTGCAAAAGGTAAAGGAACTCGGGTATCTTGTAAAACTGGACACCAACGGTTCTAACCCGGAGGCAATCGAAAAGCTGATAAAAAGGCGGCTTGTCGATTTCTGGGCGATGGATATAAAAGGGCCGTTCGATAAATATCGGCAAATTGCCGGCGTTGAAATTGACCCCGGCGATATTCGGAGAAGCATTTCTCTGATTATCGCTGCCGGGACCGAACATGAATTCAGAACCACGGTTGTCCGTTCGCTGCTGGATCGTGATGACCTGGTCCGGGTCGTAAATTCGATAAAAGGGGCAAGATGCTACGTATTACAGGGGTTTGTTCCCTCTAAAACACTGAACAGCGATTTTCTTACCGAAAAAACCTATTTGTCCGAAGAATTCTCCGCTTTTAAAAAAGAGTTTGAATCTGAAGAGCTGCGTGTTATTATCCGCTGAACCAAGCTTTGCTTTTCTGTGTCAGGCGCTGATCTTCCGTACTAAGACGATAATAGGCAGGGGCGATTTTTCCATGGCAACAATTGGGGACCGGGACAATCAACCGACGCGGAGAGACCTTTCTGCCGATGCCTCTTCTGTGCAGTCTTGCGAAGTCCTTGATGATCTTACAAAAGATAATATAAAGCTTTTACATAGATTTACAAAAATCGGGACAGCCCTTTCCGGCGAGCGAAACATCGAACGTCTGCTGGAAATGATTTTGGAAGAGGCGAAGGAACTTGCGAATGCGGACGGCGGCACCCTCTACATCATGTCGGACGACAAGACGGAACTACAATTTGCCATTGTCCAGACGAGCAGTCTGAAAATAAAAATGGGGGGAAAAGGGGAAAAAATAACATGGAAGCCTATACCGCTTCGTGATGCGGATGGTTCCCCCAATCACCGCCATGTCTGCGCTCATGTTGCGTTGACGAAAGAAACAGTAAATATTGATGATGTTTATCAAAAGGAGGGGTTTGATTTTCAGGGAACAAGAAATTTTGATCGCTCCACCGGCTACCGCTCCCGGTCGATGCTGGTTGTGCCGATGAAGAATCACGAAGATGAAGTAATCGGCGTTTTGCAGTTGTTGAATGCGAGGGAGGGCGGCAGCGTCAGCTCCTTCTCGCCAATGAGCCTTGAAATAACAGAATCATTTGCCTCCCAGGCAGCCATCGCCCTTTCCAACAAACGTTTGATCAAAGAACTCCAGGATCTGCTGGAATCTTTTATCCGCGCCATCGCCGTGGCGATAGACGAAAAATCTCCTTACACCGGCGGGCATGTTCGTCGGGTCGCGGAGTTGACGATGCAGATTGCCGGAAAAATCAACGCAGCGAAAGAGGGGCATTTCGCAGAAATTGAGCTTTCCGAGGACGAGCTTAAAGAACTGCAAACCGCGGCCTGGCTCCATGATGTAGGAAAGATTACAACCCCGGAGTATATTGTCGATAAGGAAACAAAACTACAGACTATTTTTGACCGGATTGAAATTGTTAAGCTGCGGATTGAATTGTACAAAACAAAGTTCAACCTTCATAAATTGGAGACATTGATAGGAGAGTCGGAAAACAAAGCGCTCTTGAATTCGGGCTATTATCCCGAACGAGACGAAAGGGAGAAAAAGCTGCGGGACGAATTCAACTTTCTGATGAAGACCAACAAAGGCGGCGAGTTCATGTCTGATGAAATGATTGCCCGCCTCCGGCAGATCGGGATGACAACATTTCCCATGGATGGAAAGGCCCAATCACTGCTTTCTCCGGAAGAGGTTGAAAATCTTTCCATACGCAGGGGCACATTGACCTCAAAGGAACGGGAAATTATCCAGAATCACGCCGCGATGACGAACAATATCCTTCGACAACTGCCCTTCCCCGAGAAAATGAAGCGTGTGCCTCATTATGCATCATCCCATCACGAAACGCTCAACGGCATAGGTTATCCGAGGGGGCTTACCGCGGAGGAGCTTCCCCTGCAGGCAAGAATCATCGCCCTGGCGGATATTTTCGAGGCGCTTACAGCTTCGGACAGACCCTACAAGAAGGGTAACACCCTTTCCGAAACGATGGACATCATGGAAAAGATGGCAAAAGAGCTGCATATAGACCCGGATATTTTTGAGCTGTTTAAAAAAGAAGGGTTGCACGAAGAATACGCGCTTCGTGCGTTAGCGGCGAAAAAAGACCTCGTCGGCTGATTTAATGATATTGGCGGTTGTTTGCTGTGCGCCGGGCTTTTAAGTGAGTCTATTTCTTTTCGGATTTCTGCAGCTTTTTCTTCATTGGCGGGCAGTTCCTTCAGGGCTGCCTGGAAGTGAAAAAGGGCGCTTTCCTTCTTTTCTTTCATCCTGAAATGGCGGCCGAAATAATAATGGGACAGGCCTTTTTCGTTGGCCTTTCCGTACGCGACTGCAAGGTCATAGCAGACATCAGGATCAGCAGGGCGCTTTTTCTCCAGCTCTTTTAAAAGAGCGATTGCCTCGGCAACATTGCCGGTTGCCAGAAGGGCTTTTCCTAAATATAGATTAGCCGTGGCGTCGTCAGGGCCGACAACTATTGCCCGGCGCAGATAGAGAGCCGCTTCGGGAAACTTTCCCAACTTGAACAGGGAGATTCCAAAGTCGCGGAGGATATCGGGATCTTTGCCGTTCAAGGCAAGCGCCCTTTGAAAATGTTCAACTGCTTCATTTGCCATCCCGATTTTTCCCTCTGTAACGGCAAGACCGTACAGTGCGTCAAGATTATTCTTGTCAGACGCTATTTCCCCCTTGAAGAATTTCAGGTTGGCAGACGAGTCCTCTCCCTGCAGTCGCAGAATGGTCTGGATTCTTTTTAGACCGCCGATAATCTGTTCCGCTCCGGCCTTTTTGTATGTTGTCTGGAGCAGGGCGTCGATATAGCCGATTCTCTCTTCAGTTCCGGGATGGGTAAAAAAATATGACGGAATCGTGCTTGAGTAATATTCGTATCTTCGCATGACCCTGAGGAAATCGAGCATATACTTGCCGTTATAGCCTGCGGCATCAAGATAGGAAAGCCCGCTGCGATCGGCAGCTTCTTCGTGTTCCCGGCTGTACTGCAGCGATAGGGACGTTGCGGCGGCAACTGAAAAACTGGTTACCGCGGCGGTGAGATCGCCGCCGCCCCCGAGAAAAGCGCCGGCGATTATCGCCGCGAGGGTTGAGATGTTAATTTTCTTCGAGCGATCAACCATTGCGGCGATATGCCTGCCGTTAACATGGGCAATCTCGTGCGCCAGCACCCCGGCCAGCTCGCCTTCATTTTCGGCAAGATTAATTAACCCCTGATTTACATAAATATAACCGCCCGGGGTAGCAAAGGCGTTAATCCCCGCGCTGCGGATTATTGAAAAGCGGTAATCGAAAGGCAGCTTGTCGCTGTGCGACAAGATAAGTTTTCCCAGTTTGTTCAAATAGGCGGCTGGCTTGTCGTCGTGCAGAAGAAGCTCGTTTTTCTCGAGTTTATCGTAAAATTCTTTCCCCAGCTTTTTTTCATCATCGAGCGTGAATGAGGCCAGCGCGCAAGGGGTGTAAAGCAGGACGAGCACAGGGATAAGAAACAAGAAAAAGGTTTTCGGCAGTTCTCTGATCTTTTTTGCACTCATTTTCATACCATTCACCGTTTTTATTATTAGGGAAGCCGTTATTACCCCTTTTTGCGGCTAACAATCAATCTCAACTTTAACTTGAAAGCAGGCTTGAAAGTTTCCTCCGCGATATGCTATAGGCTCAATCCCTTTGCTTTTTGCAAATATTGTGAGTTTTACACGGCTTCCAGTCGCCTGGGATAACGGAAAGTCTTTGTGTTGGAGGGCAAAAGCGAAAGCCTGCAACAGGGGATAAGAGATATTGGGGTAAATGGAGGCATTGTGGCAATCATGATTTCCGGCATTCAGAATCGTTTTCTAAAATGGATTTATCTTGGCGGTCCTGTTGTTGTTTATGCCTCCCTTATTTTTTTCCTTTCCTCTCTTTCGCGTTTTCCCGACGAGACCCCCTCTTTTTTCGGTTTTGACAAAATAGTCCATTTTATCGAGTATTTTATTCTGGGGGCTCTTTTGTATCGCTGGTTTGCAAACGTCGAAGGTCTTCCGGGGAAAAGGCGCGCGTTGATAGCAACGATCTTTGTCGGCATCATCTACGCGTTTACCGATGAATGGCATCAATCATTTGTTCCAGGTCGGGACTCCTCATTGTTCGACGTTTTATTTGACTCCCTGGGAGTTGCTGTGGCGTCATTTTCGTTTCCCTTTTTATTACCGAGAGTTAAAAAATTATGAGAAAAAAACCTGTCGTTACGATTGATGGTCCTGCCGGTGCGGGAAAGAGTACGATCAGCAAGCTTATCGCGGCGCGATTCTCGTTTTTCTATCTCGATACCGGAGCGCTTTACCGGGCGTTGGCGTATCTTGTGGATGAGCGCCCGGGAGAAAAGACGGAAGAAAGCGCGGCGGAGATATCCAGGGACGCCCTGATAGAAGTAGGAAATGAGGCGGGGGTTTTCCGCATTTCGGCAAATGGCCGGGATGTTTCGACGTTGATCCGCACAGAGAAGATCGGTCTGCTCGCCTCGAAAATCTCCGCAATTCCCGCCGTCAGAAAAAACCTGCTTGACATTCAGAGAAGGATAGGCGCCGGAGGAGGAGTTGTCGCGGAAGGACGGGATATGGGCACGGTTGTTTTTCCCGAGGCCGAGGTCAAATTCTATCTAGAGGCATCCGTGCAGGAACGGGCCAGAAGAAGGCACCGGGAGCTTATCGCCAAGGGCGAGCTGGTAAATCCTCAGAGCGTTGAAGAGGATATTAAGCGTCGCGACCGTCAGGACAGTGAGCGGACGATTTCTCCGCTCGTCATTCCTGTTGATGCCGTTGTTATTGATACCACAGACAAAGCGATTGACGAAATTGTCGAAATTATGGCTCTTGCAATAGAACGACACCTCAATTTTTGAAAATCAGAGCGAGAACAAAAATGGCCGGATGGTTTTTTATTTGAAATTCCTTGATAATTTAAAATTCGTATGATATCTGGCCAAACGGTTCTAAAATTATAAATCTTCAGGGGGTATTGGGTTAATGGTTGACGACGGTAACGAAATCTTGAAACAGCAGGCAGACGATGTAACCGGGGAAAAAGAAGTTGTGGAGAATGTAGATGATTTTTCCGGGGAAAAAGAAGAGAGCATGGATTTTAAGGAGCTTTACGAGCAAAGCCTTCAATCCGTACAGTTGGGCAATGTTTTGATCGGCAAAATTGTGCAGATCAACACCGACACCGTCATGGTGGATGTGGGGTGGAAAACGGAAGGGTATATTCCCGCTCGGGAGATAAGCGACGAAAATGGCAATGTTGTCTTTAACATCGGGGACGAGATCGAGGTTCTTGTCGATCGCCGTGATCAGGACGGCAACCTTGTTCTGTCCCGCGATAAAGCTGCCAAAATCAAGGTCTGGGATGATGTCAAGATTGCCTGTGAGCAAAACGCCCCGATGAAAGGCATTGTCCTCGAAAGGGTGAAAGGAGGCCTTTCTGTTGATATCGGGATTCCCGCATTCCTGCCTGGTTCGCAGGTTGATGTTCGCCCGGTCCGGGATCTCGACCGCTATGTCGGTCAGACATTAGAGTTTAATATTTTAAAGTACGATCGCAAGCGCAACAATGTCGTTCTTTCCCGGCGGTCGATCCTGGAAAAAGACCGGGAGGCGGAGAAGGTTGAAACCCTCCTGAATATCGAAGAGGGCAAGATTGTCGAAGGCGTGATCAAAAACATAACCGACTATGGTCTTTTCATCGACCTGGGCGGAATAGACGGTCTGCTGCATGTAACCGACATTTCCTGGGGCAGGATAACCCGTCCCGCCGACCACTTTTCCAAGGGGGAAAGGATCAGGGTAAAGATTCTCTCCTTTGACCGGGAGAAGGAGCGCGTGGCGCTGGGCCTCAAGCAGTTGACTGAGAATCCATGGGAAACGATAAAGGAAAAATATCCGGTAAGCGCTGTTGTTGAGGGAAGAGTGGTAAACATTACCGATTACGGCGTTTTTGTTGAGCTCGAGCCAGGCGTTGAGGGGTTGATCCACGTGTCGGAGATGTTCTGGACAAGGGAGGTAAAGCACCCCTCCAAGGTACTGGCGATAGGGCAGGTAATAAATGTGATGGTTCTTAACATCAACACCGACACCAAGCGCATTTCCCTTGGTTTGAAGCAGATAACCGCGAACCCCTGGGAAGCCCTCAAAGAGAAATATCCCGAGGGAAGCATCGTCACCGGGGTGGTAAGAAATATTACCAATTTCGGAATTTTTGTCGGTGTGGAAGAGGGGGTTGACGGACTTATTCACCTGTCCGATATCTCCTGGAAGCAGCGGGTAAAGCAACCTGCCGAGATTTACAAGAAGGGTCAGACGATTGAGGCGATGGTGCTCAACATCGATGTCGGGCATGAGAAATTTTCTCTGGGACTGAAGCAGATTGAAAAGAATCCCTGGGAAGAGTTGAGCGAGAGGTATCTGCCGGGCTCGATCGTAAACGGCAAGGTCACCAATATTACGGAATTTGGCGTCTTTGTTGAGATCGAGGAGGGGATGGAGGGGCTTGTCCACATCTCTGAACTCAGTTCCAAAAGGGTAAAATCTTCTTCCGAGCTGTTCTCCGTCGGCGATGTAGTTTCCGCCGTTGTCAAAAATGTCGATCCGAAAAGCAGAAAAATCCGTCTGAGCATAAAGGACCTGGAAACAGGGGCAAGTTCGACAAAGGGCTCTGAGGGTAAACAGGCCAATCAATATATAAACAATCAGGAGAATATCGGCTCGAGTCTCAGTCAGGCGCTTGCCGATATAAAGATCGTTGATACAGATAATTAGCTCTCGAAAAGCCCTTTGATATATGAGAAAGCACCCGGTTATATTGGGAGTGGTTTTGCTGGCGTGTATCGGACTCGCCTCGGTCGTCCTCGTTTATGGATTGGGGATTTTTGCCGCTGGCCGGCATTCATTTTCCTTAAAGGGTCAGGTAGGGGTCGTGCCGATTGAGGGGATTATCAGCGATTCCGAGGCGATCGTTGAACAACTGCAGCAATTTGCCGACGATCAAAGGGTTCGCGCCGTCGTCCTGAGGATTAATTCTCCCGGCGGGGGGGTAGCCCCGTCTCAGGAGATCTATCAGGCGGTGCTCGAACTCAAAAAAAAGAAGAAGGTTGTAGTGTCAATGGGAGCGGTTGCGGCCTCTGGCGGATACCTGATCGCCGTGGCCGCGGATCGCATTCTCGCCAATCCGGGGACAATAACGGGAAGTATTTCCGCGGTCATGCATTACGCGAACGTGGAGGAGTTGATGAAGAAGATCGGGGTCAGCTCCCATGTGATAAAAAGCGGAAAATTCAAGGATATCGGATCGCCGACAAGAAAAATGACGGCGGAAGAGCAGACCCTGATCCAGGGAATTGTTGACGATATTTACGATCAGTTTGTGCAGGTTATTGCCAAAAATCGCAAGATTCCCCTGGAAGAAGTGCGACAAATTGCCGATGGACGTGTTTTTTCCGGAAGACAGGCAAAAGAACGCAGGCTTGTTGACGGCCTTGGCGGCTTTCAGGATGCAGTGATGCTCGCCGGGCGACTCGCCGGCCTGGAAGGAAAACCGGAAATAGTTCATGGTGCGAAAAAGAAGGTGGGCTTCCTGAATTATTTATCCGGGAGCATGACATCAAGTCTGGTTGAAGCTGTCAGCGGGAATAAGGCAGATTCGACAGGAGCTTTATACCTGTTGCAGTAAAGAGACAGAGGCCCTCATGATCTTTAAAACAATTCTTGTAGAAAAAAATGCAGGGTATGCAATCGTCAAGCTGAACAGGCCGGCGGAGTTGAATGCGCTTTCTCAAGAGATGCGTAAGGATTTGGAGGATTGTTTCATCCTCCTTGAGGAAGACAGGGATGTGAATGTTGTTGTTCTCACTGGCGGCGATTATGTTTTTTCAGCGGGAGTGGATCTCAAAGAGCTGTCGGTCATCCCGGATGCGGGAATAAAACAATATTTTAATTCTATTTTCAGGACTCTGAAGAAGATCTACTCCTTTCCCAAGCCGGTCATTGCCGCTGTAGGCGGGGTGGCTCTGGGGGGAGGCTTCAATCTGATTACAGTTTGCGATCTCTCCATTGCCTCGGAAAGTGCGATCTTCGGCCATCCCGAGCTCAAGTTCGGGTTGAATCCCCTTTTTGACCCGCTGCGTCGGCTCGTGGGAATGGCCAAGGCCAAGGAACTTACGATGCTGGGCGAGCCAATCGGCGCCAAGGAGGCGTTGCGGATTGGTTTGGTAAACAGGGTTGTGCCTCCGGAAAAATTGATGGCGGAAACGGCCGCGACGGCCGCGGAACTTGCCAAAAGATCTCCGGAAACTATTACCTATATCAAGAAAATGGCAAGCATAGTTCCCAACTTGGACAAGTACGCCGCTCTGGAACTGGAGTGCGATACGGAGGCGCTGCTCTTTTCCGGTTCCGAAAGGAAAAAGCTAATGAACTGTTTCATGGAATCCCTGAAAAACCGTAAATGCCGAGAAACCTACCCCTGAAAACGTTTATATCGCATCCCACTCGCTGTCCGGCGATGCGAAATCGCGGAGCTGATCCCTTCTTTTTTTATGCTGCAGCTTTTTTAGCGCCTTTGCCTCTATCTGCCTGATGCGCTCACGGGTTACCCCCATCATTTCGCCGACCTCTTCAAGGGTGAACGGTCCGTAATTGCAGGCTACCCAAGTGCAATTATAATGTGTTTCACTCTTCAGATACCAGTCGCAGGTGGATTCCGGGCACACTGCAGCGATTACGCATCCGTTTTTCTTGCATTTATAAATATCTTCCAAGACATCAGCCTCCTTGAGTTAGCGTAACAGGGAAAATAAGGATTCGGTTGTTATTTGTCAATGGTTAAAAATATTAAATTAAATCTTCCGGCAGCCGGGTCCGCTCAGAGAGCTGCGTCCGCCCGTCTCGGGAGTGATTTGTATTTGGGTGGCGAGGCGTTCCTTCAACGCGGAAACGTGGGAGATGACTCCGATGAGCTTGCCCTCCTGATGAAGCCCCGCAAGCGCTTCCAAAGCCATTTCCAGGGCGTCTTCGTCGAGGGCGCCGAATCCTTCATCGAGAAAGAGCGAATCTACCCGGACATTCCGGCTGGCCATTCGGGAGAGGCCAAGGGCCAGGGCCAGGCTGACGATAAAGCTCTCGCCGCCGGAAAGATTCTTTGTGGAGCGGATTTCTCCGGCCTGATAATTGTCGATAACGTTCAGCTCCAGGGGCTGTCGCTCGTCGCGGATGAGAAGATACCGATCCGTCATCTCCCGAAGCTGGCGGTTGGCATGAACGGTCATTATCTCAAAGGTCAGTCCCTGGGCAAAGTTCCGAAATTTCTTCCCGTCTGCCGAACCGATCAGCTCATGCAGTTCCTCCCAGCGGAGGGTTTCCGTCTTCTGAATCTCAATATTCCGCAGACGTTCCCGCTGGCTGTTTTTGTGAATTTCATTATCGGACAACTCTTTAATAATGCCGCCGATCTCCAGTCTTACCTGCTTGAGTTCGTCATCCCCGGCGCGGATTATTTCCGTAAGCGTTTCGGTGGTTTCTTCCGTCATTTTTTTCTTCCGTTCGGCAGCCAGGGAGGAAAGGCGATCCTGAAGGCGGGCGTCAAGCTCCGTTTTTTCCTGGAGCCGGATTTTTTCCTTTTCAGCAATCAACTCCCGTTCCTTTGCCGTCAGACGTGCAAAGAGGCAGTCTGCTTCGTCCGCAAATCCTGCGGCGGTAATCTTGCCCCATAATTGTTCTTCCGCAACGGAGACTTCCGGCGCCCGCCCGGCTGTTTTTTGTCGCAGCGAGGCGATTTTTTCTTTCAGAAAGCTCAGTTCCTTTTCGATCTTGAGCCAGTTTTCACTGGCATTCGCCAGATTCTTCAAGGCCTGCGCCACATCCGCCGCCCGCCGTTTTTCCTCCTCGTCGGCGCTCTTCTCCCCGAATAATTCCCGACGGGACGTCTGCAGCGAGTCAAGGTTATTCCTGAGGCGGTCGCCCTCCGTTCGCTTAACCTCCAGCGCCTGTTTCAGACTCTCATGCAAGGTTTCATTTTTTTCAAGTCCGCCTTGCAGCGCCTCAATCTTCTTTCCCTGGTTGGCCTTTTCCACTTCCTTGGTCTGCCAGTCATCTTTGCGGCGTATCAACTCTTTCAAGATGACAGCGGGGTTGTCCGGGGGAATGCGGAGTATCCCGAACGGCTCGATGTCAGCAAGAAGCGAGGTCCTTATTTTTTCAAGCTCCCGTGCAAACGCGGCGTACTCTTTTGTCAGCCGCTCGTAATCGCTGTCGGCGGCTGCCAGTTGATGACGCGCTTCCTGAAGGGCTTTCTCCTCTCCTTCAAAGATCGTCCGGGTATTTTCCAGAGTGAGGCGGAGCGTCTTTTCCTGCCGCTCCCGCTCTTCTGCCAGGCTGATAATTCTCCCTGTTTCCGAAAGATTTGTTTGGACGTCTCCAAACAATTCGCTAATCATTACATATATTTCAGATGGCAATGCCTCTATTTTAAGTTTCTGCCGGATGTCGCTCCAGAGCCTTTGACCCTCAGCGAGGATTTTACTTTTTTCCGCTATTTCCTTTTCGACTTGCCGGATTTCCACCTCTGCCTTGATCCTGTCGGTCTCTAACTTCCCGAGTAGCTGCGCCGTCGCCTTAACCTCATCCTTCCGTTTTTTGAGCCTCGCCTCCGCTTCGTTCAAAACCGGGAGATTGCCCGTTGCGTAAGGGTGTTCGAGCGCTCCGCACAGCGGGCAGGGTCGGCCGTCCACGAGGCGCTGCCTTTCTTCTTCAAGGTCGCGGATACGGCAAAGAAGCGACACCTCCGTCTCGAGGGCGGCGAGCTCGTTTTCCAAAACGGTTTTCTGCTCACCGCGCAGGGTCGTCTCCGCCAGGATGTCGGCATGTCCAGTGTATAATGTTTCGCTGCTCGCCTGAAGCTGCTTGAGGAGAGTGGCTGTTCGTTCGAGCCCGGTCAGCGTCTCTTTTGCCTGCAGCAGCAGATTGCCGCGTTCCTTGAGGCAATCCATTTCCGCGCGCCATTGGCTAAGGTCGCGTTCCCCCAAGAGCGCCGTGACTTCTTCAGTCAGCTCTTTGAGATCATTCTTGTTTTTCAAAAAAACCTGGCGGGATTTTTCCTGAGCGGTCTCCTTTTTCGCGTACGCGGCGCGGGCTGATTCCTTCCCTGTTACCGCCCGGGAGAGCTCTTTTGCCGCCTTTTCATATTTTGCCTCAGCCTCGTCAACGAGTGCGAAGCCCCGCTCGATGGCGCTGAGATTGGCCAGCAGCGCGGCGTCGGCGCCGTGTTTTGTCTGGTATCCCCGGATCGCTTCCCAAAAGGAATGGGCTTGAGTCAGTTGCTGTTTACCATTTTCCCTGCTGATTTCGCAGTCCTTTACCTTTGCTTCACCCTGGGCGATCTCCCGGTTGATTTCCGCAAGCCGCTTTATCTGCTCTTCTATGCGGACATCGAAGGCGCGGGCTTTTTTGATCAGTTCCCCTTCCGCAAGCTGGCGGATCTGGCTTTCCTGCAGCAGCTTTTCCGCGGCCAGCCTCGCTGCGAGCGCCGCTGCGCCATCCGTCTCCTTTTCCGGCATAATGGCCAGGGCGTCGTGAAGTTCCGTTATCTCCAGCTTCTGCTGTTCCCGTAAGGCCGTTACGCTTCGGTAATCGCCCTCCAGTTCGAGAGCCCGGCGCGCCATCTCCAGGCGGTGGGATTCCTGTGCAAACGACTGCTGGCGTTCATCGAATTCGCTTTTCTTTTTTCCCAGTTCCGCGAGTTCGCTTTCCAAAATCGCCATTCCCTCGATCCAGGTCAACGCCGCCGTTGCTTCTTTCATCTTTCCGGCCAGTTCTACTTCTTTATCCTGCTTGTTTTGCAGAAGATTTTGCAATTCCAGCTCTTCGTCTGCGCCAATTACCCGAAGCCCGTTCAGTTCCGCCTGCAGCAGCTCGATCTTTTTTAGTTCCGCCGCGCGGCGTTCGTGAACCTGCACGGAAATCCGGCTGTAGATTTCGGCGCCGGTAATCTGTTCGAGGATCGGGGAGCGTTCATCAGGTGTGGCATTGAGAAAGGCGGCAAACCCACCCTGGGCAAGGAGCATCGAACGGGTGAAACGGTTGAAATCCATGCCCGTTGCCTTTTCGATGAATTCGCTCACCTGCGTGATTCCGGACTCGATGAGTTGCCCGGAAGCGGCGTCTGAAACCTCGTGTCTGGCCTGCTGTAATTCGCCGTCCGCCTTTTTGCGGGCGCGGTGCTGGCTCCAGTGGCAGCGGTAGCGACCCTTGGCTGTTTCAAAGGCAACCTCTGCGAAGCATTCGCCGGTCTGGCGGGACATGATCTCGTTTCCGCCCTTCGTGATTTTGTCAAGACGGGGCGTTCTTCCGTAAAGGGCAAGACAGAGGGCGTCCATGACGGTAGTCTTGCCGGCGCCGGTCGGTCCGGTAATTGCAAAAATGCCGTCAGCGCGATAGGCCGGATGGGTGAAATCGATCTGCCATTCGCCGGCCAGCGAATTGAGGTTTCTGAAGCGAACGCCGAGGATTCGCATGCATTTTTCTCCTATTCTGCCTGCGGGTCCTGCTCGTTTAAGGAGACGATGATTTCCCTGTAGGCGTTCAAAAGGGCTGGGCGCCGTTCAGCGGCAACATTGCGCGCTTCCAGGCAGCGTTCGAAAACTTCGGTTGGGTTCAGGTCGCTCAGCGCTTCTGTTTCGTTCTGCCCGCTCATGGCCTGCGAAAGCAGCCGGTTGTTCCGGACGCGGAGAATCTCGAGTTCCGACCCCTCGACGGCCTCGTCAAGGCGCGCCTGCAAATCAGCGGCGGTAGCGCTCCCCTCATAGATGATCTCTATCCAGGCGGTGCTCCTTTTTTCCTTTAATTCCATTAGCTTGCGGGAAATGTCTTGCCAATCGCCCTTCAGACTCAGCAACTCCTGAAAATGCGGAGTAGAAATGGTGGTGACTGTTCTTTTTTGTTCAGAGAAGTCCACCAGAACCACGCTCTTTTTCTGATTTGCCTCCCCGAAGCCGATCGGCAGCGGCGATCCGGAATAACGAATGAAATTGGAATCGCCTACCGTCTGCGGGATGTGGAGATGCCCGAGGGCCAAATAGTCGATTGATTCCGGAAAGATATCCGTACCAACATGGAGCAGCGAGCCAATGTAGAGCTCGCGCACACCGTCGCCGTCAACGGTCTTGCCGCCGGCGGCGTACAGATGCCCCATCGCGACAATGGGCAGATCCCTGTTTAGTAAAGTGCGTTTTGCCTGGGCTGCGTCATATACCATCCGATAATGGGCTCTGATCCCGGCGATTATTTTTTGTTCCTTTGCTTCGACGCTTTCCCCGGCCTCGGCGGTGCGAATGTCCCGGTCCCGGAGATAGGGAACGGCGCAGACAATCAGCCGGGGTCCGCCATCCGGTCCCTTTATTACCACGATTTCATCGTCCGGCGACGCAGATGCGCACCCGACGACATGAATATTCAGGAACTTCAGGAGTTCCCGGGGGGCAGCCAAAAAAGAAGGAGAATCATGATTTCCCGCCGTCACCACCACATGGCAATGCGAAGATGCGGCTACCCGGCAGAGGAAACGGTAATAGAGCTCCTGGGCATGGTTGCTGGGGGTGCTGTTGTCGAAGACGTCCCCCGCGACAAGCAGCAGGTTGATGTCCTCACTTGCGATCAGCGCCGCCAGCCAGTCCAGAAACGCTTCGTATTCGTCGTACCGCGCACGTCCATAGAGGACGCGGCCGATGTGCCAGTCAGAGGTGTGGATTATTTTCATATTCGGGGCTACCGATTCCTGAATTCTGGCGTACGTTTCGCAAAGTTTGCAGAAACAGCCTCCAGTTGGTTGGCAGTTCCAATCAGGTTATTTTCAAGTTCAGACTCCATCAGCAGCCCCCGCGCTGAATTGCCATGCCAAACCTCATTTAACAGCTTTTTGGCGGAGCGTATGGCATCCGGGCTTTTAGAGGCAATTTCTTTGGCCAGGAGCATGGCCTCTTCATATGGCTTTTCACATACGTGGGTGACCAGTCGCAAGCGGGCTGCTTCTTCGCCCTTGATGATTTTTCCCGTGAAGATCAATTCCTTGGCCACATCAATAGGCAGCAGGTCGCGGATGGTCTGGGAAACGCTCATGTCCGGGATCAACCCCCATTTCATTTCCATGATGGAAAATTTAGCGTCGGGTGTGCAGAAACGGATATCGGCCCCCAGCGCGATCTGGCAGCCGCCGCCCAGCGCCACCCCGTGAATGGCTGCGATTACCGGCATGGGAAGCTGTTTCCATCCATAGGCAATGTACTGAAAAATATTAGTGATCCTGTCTTCGTATCGCTCCACGAGGCCAGGGAGTTTATTTCCCGCCTGGGACTGCAGCGCCGCGAAATTCTCCAGGTCAAGACCAGCGCAAAAGCCTTTGCCTTCGCCAGACACCACAACCGCCCTTACCGCCGATTCCGCCTCCAGTCTCTTGAGGGCGTTGGCGATGGCCTCAATCATATCAAAGTTTAAGGCATTATATTTATCAGGACGGTTGAAACGGACATCTGCTATATGGTTATCAATAGAAATGTTCACAAGTTCGGTCATGGTTCCTCCTTGCACGATTTAGCAGTTTTGCGAACAGAGAACGCAGCTTGTTTTATGAATGGTGCCCATCATTGCTCCTTTTCTCCGGCAGTGCAGCCTGATGTAAGATACGCGTTATGATGAGCGCGGGCGTCATGGCGCGTCTGTTTTAATGTTATTCGATATTCCCCGATGGCGTCAAGTTTTTAAAAAAGATTTTCTAAAGGGTCAGGCACCGGAGGCAGTTATCAATAGCCATCCTGGAGCGGCCCTTCCCGAGCATGGCGGAAGGATGGATGTTGATAACTGCAGCCATCGGGGAAGTACGAATGGCAAAATGGGGTCAATTTTAAACGCCGATGGGACTGCGAATCCGGTTACGGTGTCAGCGGCTGCGTGATTATGTACCAAATAAGCCGGTTTGAAAATGATGCGATTTTGAGGACATCACTGATTCCGTTACAGGATTCTTAAGTGAGATCCTCATGAGCATGTTATCATGGATTCCGGTCAGGTTCACCTTCATGAACTGAGAGAAAATAGTCTTTGCTGAATTTGTAAAATTAGAGATCTGAAATTCATAGATAACCCCCAGCCGGTTAATTTTGTCTTTTGCTTCGGTTAGTGGTAAGACAGCATGCACAATGTGTGTAAAAATTTCGGCAACTTTTTCTATGGCGACTAAAGAGCCTTCGAACATTTCTGCCTGGATTACTACCCCGTCTATGCTGCAGGTCAGGGATAAATTCTCATCTTTATCCGTCAAAATGATCTTGGTAACGTCCGGTCGAGTCATCTGACTAAAACAGCCCTTGGGAAACAGGACTTTCTTACGCAATCCCAAAACCACGTCCATTATGCCCCCGTGGATATCCGAAATAAGAAAAGTCCTCTCGTGTCTTATGCCTATAATGAACTTCTGTAGTTGCCAGTTAGGGTCTGCCATCTCACACTCCAACTTAAAATTTATTCATTGAGATATCGTCAAAATATTATTTGATAATAGCTACCTTTGCGCATTTTGAACTATAAGTGAGGGCATCCTTATAAGTCAAGACACAATCAACTTCAAAATATAGTGAGTATTCAAGGCTGTATGGATACCTTCTTTACATTTCAATCCCCAGTATTACCAGCGGAACGGCCGAGTAGGACATTTCTTCGTTGATGATCCCTGAATAGCTTAGCTCTCTATGCAGTAGCTCCTGTAGCCGCTGCCTCCTGTTCGTGGCAAGCCTTTGCCATTCATCAGGCATCTTTGATGTCGGAGCATCCATTCCCAGGAGATCGTATTCCAGGCGTTCAAGCCAGGGGGCGCGGTCGCCTGCTGCGGTCATGCCGATTCTGACGATGTGATGGCTTGCCTGACCATCCTTCCCTTGGGTGTTGATTTTCCAGATCGTGAGCAAACCACCACCGGCGAGCCCACTTGCTTTCCCGGCAAGAGCACGAGGAGCTGAATCAGACGTGGTATGCCGGCGCAGCATCTTGCTGACGATGGGATGCTCCAAGCCCAGAAGCTGGAGGTTCTCATCTTGCAAGGCCCGGTCACGGTCTGTTGTAAAAAAGATTGCTGGTTCACCATTGTGGGACAATTTCCAACTGGTTTCGTCTTCTTTGTGGAAAACCCAGTCTGAGAGCCTGGCTGATCTGGACACAAAACCAACCAGTCGCTGCATGCCACGTCCCTGATCATCGTATTTTTCGTAGTCGCCGAGGTTGAAGCGATCCAAAACCTGGAAAAGCTCGAAGACAACCTGGCGAGCCAAGTCGGCATTCGACATGGCGACCTCAAGTTCCTGCCGAGTTCTTCTTAATGTGGGATCGCTCAGAGCATCCTGATACAGCCGGTCATAACTGAGGCAGCTACTTAGCTGACCCAAAACCTGCGTTCTGAGGTCCTCGGCAATCTGGCCCTGCTCATCTACTTTGCCCAGCGTATGCGCAATCTCGCCCAGCTTTTCTTCAAGAAGCAGGTAGATCTTCCCCTCAATCGTGTCGGTTGCGACGAGGTTATATATCTGGGCTGTGGATTCCTGCCCATAGCGATGTATTCGGCCAATACGTTGCTCCAGATCCATCGGGTTCCAAGGCAGGTCATAATTGAAAAGGATTCTTGCAAACTGAAGGTTAATCCCCTCACGCCCGGCTGCCGTACAGACCAGAACTTTTGGTCCGTCTTTGCGCCGGAATCGCTTTTGAACGGCGGTTTTGGCACCATGATCGCCACCCTTGAGAACATCCACGCCCTTGCCGGGGAAGGCCGCGGCTACTTGCATCTTGATGGCCGCTACCGTGCCGAGGTAGGTGGCGAAGATAACGACCCTCTCATCGGGATTCTGCTGCCATATCTGTCGTAAGGCATGGATAAGCATGGCTGTCTTGGATTCTATTCCTTCGGGGAACCGGGCCAGAAGCGCAAGAATCCGCTGCCGTTCCTCCGGCAACGCAATGGCGACAAGCAGGGCTGCCGAATCTTCTCCGACGTCCGCTTCATATTCCGAATCCGAAAAGCTCTCGGCTGTCGTAACGAACGTACGTGCTTCATTTCGCTTCTTGAGTAGTTGGAATTTCGCATCAGCCAGAATCTGGTCTGTTTGAGCATTTCCTACGGAGTCAAAGGGAAGCGAATAGATACCGTGGATGATCTTTCTTGCTTCCTCAAAGACCCGGTTCCGGCCATCGACATCCAGAAGTTCGTCGAGCTCTGTACCCTCTTGAATAGTCAGCATCAGCAACCGGCGTTGCAGGGTAGAGCGTATGGCGGCAAAGCTGCTGGCAGCGATCTTCTGGAAAACGCTCATGACAAATCCCAGGGCACGCCCTTTGTTCCCCTGCTGAGCAGCAAGGTTGTATCCATCCCGCAGATAGTCAAGGAGCGCGTTATAGAAATCCATCTCCTTATCCGAAAGGCTGAATCCTTCGGTATGCACCATGCGCCGGAGAAACAACGGGCTGCCGTCTTGGGCGCAGGCGTCGGCTTTGGTGCGCCGGATTACTACCGCATTAAGGCGATGGCGATTATCGAGCATATCCGAGCTATCTTCAAACAATGTAGGATCAAGAAGATTTATTAACATCCAAAAGCGAAAGTGATCTCCCTGGTGGGGCGTGGCGGACAGAAAAAGCAGATCTCGGCAATGGTCGCGGATTGCCTCGACAAGCTTGAAGTTTTCCGTCTTCTTCACCTTGTTGCCGTTACGATAGACACTGAGGTGATGGGCTTCATCGAAGACCACCAGATCCCAAGGCGGCGCAGCGAGAAGTTTTTTTACCCTTGTCGGGCGCTTGAGGGTATCCACAGAGGCAATTAACCGGTTGTGCTTGGCAAAGGCGTTTGACTTACGGTCTGTTACATCGCCTTCACTGCCGAACACTTCAAAATCAAGGTTGAAGACATCATTCAGCTCCCTGCGCCAGTTTTCTACTAAACCAGCGGGGACAATCATGATGGCCCGCTGCAGCTCACCGCGGGATGCCAATTCCCGGAGGATGAGAGCGGCTTCAATGGTTTTCCCGAGACCTACCTCATCGGCAATCAGAAAACGTTTCGGCCGGGCGTTGGCCACCCGATGTACGAGAACAACCTGGTGCGGTAAAAGATCGACCTTCGCGGAGGTCAGTGTCGCCGCGCTTTCCATCAGGGGGATTTCTTCAGCTTCGACAGCGAGCCAGAGCCTTTCCAGCCGGTCTGCTGAGGCCGGAATCATGCTCTGCACAATCTGGTCAAAGCGATCTGCTGCCGGGCGGAGAGAATCAGCCGGAACCTGCCGTTCACCAAAGCTGCGGAAAAAGACCGTGATATAGCCGGTCGGCTCGCGGCCGACGACAACGCCGTCCCCCAGCTCGACATGACTGACCTTAAGGCCGGGCTGAATCTCAGGAGATATGGATAACATGATAGCCGACTACTGTTCCTTCGTTAGATTGCAATCCATCCCGGATTAGACGTTTCATGTTCATTGTGGCGCTTCCATCCCAGAGCCCCTCGGACAGACGCACCGTCTTGCGGTCGCGGCGGCGAAACAGGACCTCCTCTTCCAGCGCGGTTTCCTCGAAGGCCCTGGGGTGTGAAGCGAATCCGAAGACTAATCCGCATTCAGTCCATTTTTCCTGAATCGCTTTCAGTAACGGTCGGATGCGACCTCTAAGAAACTCTTCAGCCTCCTGCGGTTCCAATGTCTCGATTATCGTCTCCAAACCCGATACAAGGATTGTGCGTCCAGGCACGGGAGGATTGGCCGGTAGTCCCTGTGACCAGGATAGCGCCTGCCTCAAGGAAATGGCAGCGCCAGCGGAGATGAACGGCCCCAGACTCGTCTTATCAAAGACGACGCAAGACCCTCTACGCTGCCAGACGTTGTTCGATAGGGTGTCCATTTTTATATCTCCACAAGATTTCTAATTCCCGAGAGGAGCACATTGAAACTCCGGGAGAGGTTGCCCTCTAACGTCAGGTAAGGTGCGATAGCGCGAGAGCCGGCAACTTTATCATACGCACTGCTGGTCAAATTACGGAGTTCCTCCGCCGGGTTGCCCAGCGCATCCGGATTCCGGAACTTCCTCCCGAGCTGCTGCGCCTTAATGCCTCTGACACCAAGCCCTTGCTCCACTGCCGCCAGATCGCCCAGATAAAAGCTCTCCAATTCCCGACAGGCCACACGAACCAATATATCTTCTCGACCTGCCTCGCCGCAGAGATCAGCTAACCTGGATTTAACCGCTTTGCAATCCCCCGAATCCTGATCGCGCATTACCACAAAAACGGATTCCGGCATTCTCCATCCGCGCAGCTTCTTCTGAAGATTTTTTTCCAGATCCTGCTTCCCCCGAAACACAATGTACCGAATCTGAAAGTTTTCGGGGAGAATGCGTGGCAGAACTCCTGCGAGCATCTCTTTCGCCGACGGTTCTTCGAGAAAAAAGACAATGGTCTTCATCGCGGGTCGGCTCCTTCAAAAAAACCCTGTTCCCAGAGATAACCCATCTGGTCGCCTTGCGCCATATACGCGGCAAGCTGTTCATCATCTTTTGCGCGGCAGACCTGCGTGTAGCCGTCCTTTTTCACCAGCCAGAACACCTCGTCAAGCCGCGCCGCATTCAGAAAATCTGGTGAATGGGTGGATACAAAAACCTGGCCGCCGCGGTTGGCATAGGCGCGGAATTCCTCGGCCAGTTCCCACAGGAGCTTCGGATAAAGCTGGTTTTCGGGTTCTTCAACGCATAGCAGCGGATGGGGGGTTGGATCATAAAGCAGAGTGAGGTAGGCGAGCATCTTGATGGTGCCGTCTGAGACATAGCGGGCGAGAAATGGGTCTTCGAACGAACCGTCCTGGAATTTCAAAAGAACGCGCCCTTCTTCGGTGGTTTTGGACTCGATCTGAGAGATTCCGGGTACGCGCATCTTTAAGAGCGAAAGTATCTTTTCAAATGTGGGTCTGGCATGGTTGTACAGATACTCGATCACCAACGAAAGATTTTCACCTTCCCGGGAAAGATGTTCTGCATATCCGGCCTCCTGCTCAGGCCGGGCCTTGCTGATATGAAAACCCGAAATATGCCAGTTTTCAATAAGATCGCCGAGCGCCATCACGGCCGGAAAGCGTTCAAACTGAGCTAATCCCTTGATGGCGAGGATATCCGGTGATTTCAGGGTCTGCTCCTCACGGTTTAAATCCTTGACGTCTGTTACGGAATCCAGTTCATTGGTGACGGCAGTTCCCTTTCCCTTGGAAAAATCCAGAAAATGCCAAGGCTGACCGCTGCTGCCACGACGGTATTTCAGAATCTCCCGTTCAACTTGAGCTTTGCCCTGTTTTTCGTTTATCTGCAGGAAATAGGTCGTAAGCGGACTATCTTGTTTGACGCGAAATTTTAATTCGATTTCGATCGGCCCCTGCGAATTTCTGCTGCGCACTTCTTTGAAGCCACGGCTCCCTCCTAATCTGGCCAGCGCCGCGTTGACATTGCTATTCATTGCATCGCGCAAGAAACCGAAAACACTGAAAATAGTGCTCTTGCCGGCGCCGTTTGCCCCTACAATGATGCAGAGCTCCGGTAATGCCGAGAGTTCCGCGTCTTTAAAGGATTTGAAATTCTTCAAGCGGATCGATTCAATTTTCATCATACACCTCGTTATTCCCTATCCAGCATTTCAAAGAGTGAAAGTTGCCGCTGTTCTTCCGGGCGGCTACTCCGGGTTCGCCAATACTCGACTAATTGAGCCGCTGTCCTGGCCGCCAAGCGATTGACAGAGCTCTGATCCACTTCTGCATACCATTGAAGGATTTCATCCACCGATTTCTTGAGGCGAAAATTCGGGTTGTTCAGTTCCGCATCGATCTTCAGCCCCGAATTCGGGAAAGCTGCGCCGATGAGGAAATGGGCCTGGTCCAGATCGGTCTTGATCACCTTGCGATTGCGCCCGCGTTCGGTAAAATAGGCGAATCGCTCGTGAACTGGGACAACGTGCACGGTTCTGCCGACTGCCCGAATCCAACCACGGGCTTCCAGGTCGCCCTGCGAGATACCCGTACCGCGCAGTGTCTTGGTCATATCATCACGCTCCATGACAACATGATTTTTGAACAACCGCAGATAAAGCCGACTTTTAGGTTCGGCACTCTCCGGTGGGCGTAATCCGCCGGTCTGGGCGGTATCTTCGAGCAGGTCGTCCAGAAGCTGGTTAATACCCAGAAGTGCGTCGCGTACATCCAGCAGTTGACCGTCACCGCTGAACACCTGGCCGTAATGGCGAGAATAAAATTCCAGGGACTTGCCGCACAGGATCACCCGTAAGTCAGATTCGGGAAGGGTTTTGCCATGGGTGTGTTCCAGAAGTTCCTTCAGCCGCATGGCCTCGTCTTTCACCCAACGCCGCATGCGAGACCAGCTAACTGGTTCAGGAGTTGCAATGCGCTTGCGGCAGACATGGATAATATCGTATTCGATTTTTCGACTACCGAACGCCCCTGCATCACCCTTGGTCTCATCGCTACGGATGGGATAGGTCGCTACCAGCACGTAACCGGCGTTAAAAAGTGCCATCAAGACATCCACCCAGGCGCTGCCTTCGCTGTGGTGAAAGGTAAAGGCCATGATTCCGCCATCCTTGAGGCGGCGCCACGCCTCGGCCCATACGGCAGACAGGGTCTGGCTGTAGAAGTCACTGGACGGCTGAGGGCGGTGGAGTGGATTCTGATCATTCACGGCAAGGGTAGCATCACCGGTCAGTTCCCGAATCCGGGCCAGATGTTTGGTTTCGATGAATGGCTCTTTTTCGTAATCCTCCCGGTCGTCCGGGTGTTCCACCGAGTTATCCACCGCCTCCATGCTGTGGGGGGTGCGTTCCGGTTCGAAGTAGACCGCCTCGGGTAAACCCACATACCATTTGCGCAGGGGAAGCCTTAGCCAGACATAAAAGAAATCGGCAAGGTCGGCGTAGAACAAGTTATTGCCGAACGGAGGGTCGGTGATTACCAGATCGAACTGCTCGTTGCTCAGCATCGACAGATCGGTGGATGAGCCGCAGTAGGGTTCGTTGCCGGGGATGATGGGATCTTCGGGAAAACCTTTCTCTGATTTTGCGTTGCCACTGTCAGACACAACTAAATCCCAAGGTATTTTTGCCCATTCAATACCCTCAAGACATTTCGCAGAAGAGGATTGCCAATTACCTCTCCCGAGATTATTAAAGACACAGTTATCTATTACTTGCATCTTTGGATGATAGTTTGCGTTAGAAAACATTGGTTCCGGAGTATCGCGTTGAGGATTCCAGAAAACGAACATATTCTGGTTTCGCAAATACTGCTGAAACGCCCCCAATGCCTGTTCCCGGACATCCAATGGCCAGGTATCTTCAGATGCTTCGGTGATGGCCTTGAGAAGCTGGGTATGGACTAGAAGCTGGCGAGGATTGTACATTTTCCACCAGTGAGTGTAGCCCCAGCCGTCGTTGACACCGCCGTTGGCCCGCATCATGTAAGCATCCCAGCATTCCTGCCGGGGCCAGAATTCCGTCAAATCCGCTTCCGAGCGGTTGTCCCATTCAGTTTCGGTCGCCTTGAAACGGTGAATATCGTAAGAATCCGGAGATTTAAAGTAGCGTCCTCCATAAGTGTAGCTTTCTATCTCGCATTGCGGGCAATGGCATTGTAAAGCATAGGCCGCTACCGGTGCGGTGTGTCCAGTAGGGCGAACAGATTCAAGTGTATTGCCCTCGCGTCCACAGGACGCGCAGGTAAAGTGAGCTCTGCGTGGCACGGTGCCCTTTCTTGTTTCAATTACCGTTCCATCTCGCAGCTTAATTTCCCGAGGGAGACCATATTTCTTTCTATCCTTTTCCTCTTCATCACCCTCATTGGGTTCATCTGCATCTGTGGTTTCATCTTCATCCGGTTCGTCGATTTCTTCGTCCGCAAGACGGATTCTTCCTCTCACCTCAATCAAATTCAGGTTTGAAATTCGCAGTTCATTCCAATGAATCGTACTCTTTGCTTCTGCTCCGGCATAACCGCCAAGTTCGATACTATTCTCATCACCGGGTGCGCCCGTAAACCATCTTGGATTTATCAGCAGATACATGTAGACATGGCGGCTTTCGATACCAAAATCCTTTTTCTTCAGGTCTGAAGCCCTTCCGCTTTTAGCATGTCGGTCAAGGATGCTTTTTATCTTGCTGCCGGCAGAGGCTCCGCAGTTGGGGCATTTAAAACCATCTTCACGCACGATCAAATCAAGAAGCTCCAGCGCCCGCTCTCTTTTTTCAGGCCCAGTCCCTTGAGAATACTGCTTTAGTCTTTTGGCAAAGTTCTGAGACAATTCCGTAAAGGAGGGTTCATTTTCAAGAACAACTCTTTCTGCAGCAGGCGCCATACGAGTTTCGCCAAGTTCCGCATTGAACAAATGGCCGCAGGAGGGACAGGTTATCGGAATAAAGTATGCGGTCAGTTTTTTCTCTGCGATGACCGGATTCTTGAAAATCGGCGTGCGATGACCGCATCCCTTGGCCTGACATGGCCCATGTTTGGCCCAAAAGGTGTAGATGACCTCCGGCCCTTCCCAGCGGTAACGGGAGCGTTGTTCGGGCGGTAAATCCATCGGCTCGATTTCGACTGTTTCGCCACTCTGCACATCAATCCATAGCCCCTTATGCCCTCTCGGGCAGGTGGTGGTATAAAACGGTTGGATCTGCGGTTTAACCTGCTTTTCGATAGACTCGAAAAGCGCCTTCACCTGTTCCGGGGCACTGCAGGCCAATTCATTTTTCACCACAAACCAGGCGACTGGGTTGAGATCAACACCCGTCATCTGCATTCCCAATCGTGAGCCCTCAACCAGAGTTGTACCGCCACCCATGAAGCAGTCCAGCACGCGTAATTTTTTAAAAGATCCGGCTTTTTGATGGTTGCAGTAATAATGATCCCATACCTTCTTTGCTGCTTCAGTGGGATCATCGGGTGCTTCAGTAGCCGCGGCAATCAGCATCGCACGGAAGACACTGGAGCGACGGCGAGCCCACCATTTTGACATCTGATAAATAGGCTTGCCGGCGTTGCCTTCAAGGTTCGACAGCGCGTTGATCTGGGCGATGGGGAAATCCGCCTCCAGGCAGGTCAGCTTGCGATTCGGATCGGAAAAATCCGGCACGGGCAACCGCACGGCTTTGCCCAGCTTATCGGGGAGCAGGCCCTCCCGCAGGGTTGCTTTCGATGTACCGCTACTCTTTTTCGGCACATCCGGAGCTTGTTTTATCTCATCACCCCAGAGATCGACTTCCGTTGTATTCTGATCGCTCATAGCGCCGGCAACTCCAGGTAAGGCACGGCGACTTCCAGAAGGCTCATTCCACCATGACAGACGTGCGGAAAGCCGCCCTGGACTTTCCATTTCCGCTGTCCCATGACAACGTGTTGATTGTTGTAGGACATAACGATGGGCGGCATGAATCGTTTCTGCCACGGCTCTGAAACGGCCTTGTTGCGGGACGCGCCGAAAGTATTTCTCAAAATCTCAATAGCCTCCGGGTCTTCCACTTCGGAAGAGAAGCGCTTGCTCACCGCATAGCCGTGGTCGGAGGTAATGACCAGACTGCGGCCCTGTCGTAATTTATTGAGAAAGTTCCAGAATCCATCCCCCTGCAGAACACTTGATGCAATGCCGGCGATCTGGTCGGGAAGTTTATGTTGCAGGTGAATCAGGTCATCGAGCCAGGAATGCCAGATGACGATGTTGGGTGTCGGTGGCACCGCGCAATCCTCGAACGGCAGGCTGACAACGTCGGTATAACAATTGCCTCCAAACAGAGTAAAAGTACCCGGCTTTCCGTCATTGGCCAAAGCGCTTCTCGAAGGCAACCCGATCGCCTTGGCGAAGTAATCGGTGGTTGAGGGGCATTCCGACCCGGTGATTTTGACATGAAGTGGTTGAATGTCTCTGGCTGCCGCCGCTCCCAGCAGGAGGGGCAGTTCCCGGAGAGAAAGGGCGTCAAGGATCAGAACCGCCTTGCCTGAACTCTGGTTTGTCCAATCTTTCAGGGTGGTGGAAGTTTTGATCACAGATTCCGGGAAAGCCTCCCACAGCTCCCAGGCGGCCTCGGTCAGCAATCGGTCGGGCATGACGGTTGCATCATGAAGGGCAACGGGCGATGAACTCTCCCTGGCCATGCTCAGAAGAGCTGAAAAAATTTCCGCCCAGGTGGTGGCGGGTGACTTAGAGTTTAGAATAATGCCGGTCCAGTCCGTGCTCATTCCTCACCCCCATCCTGGTAGTCAATCTCCAGGGTCGCCTTGAAGGTGGATGGAATATGCAGCAGGATTTGTTTTATCTGCTGAGCCGTTAATCCGGAGAACTCGATTCGTGCGCTTTCAATAGGCTGGCTGGAAGAAACGCCCCATTTTTCAAAACACCCCGAAAGGTTTATGCCTGTCGCGGACTCCTCGGATTTTCTGCTCTTGATTACCGGCGGCACTAGGGGTGGCGTGATCCCTCCTGTCTCACCGTTTCCACTTATGGGTTCCCCGCCTGCCGTAGGGTCGGCCCCTTGATCTCCGCCCCCTGTCTTCTCTGGTCCCGACGTGATTCCTGGCCCAACCTCTTTTACCCCCCCTGGACGATTACCACCTACGGGGTCTTTCGGGCCAGTAATAGTTCCACCGCCAACGGCGCCGGGAAGCCCGAGCTGTATCTGCCGCATCTCTTGACCGGTGCGAAACGCTTTTGATTTGATATGGCGCAGGGCATCTTCGTCGGTTGCATCTTCTGCCCGCCGCCCGATCCAGGCACCGCTCACATTAAGGACAAGCTCGCCCTTGGCCACAATATCCATTATGAATTCATAGATCTTTATTTCCCCCAGGAAGGGGATCGCTTCGCCTGTGTTAGGAGGAGGGGGCTCGGTCAGATCGTCCATCAAGGAACCTACAAAATCAGAATCCTTGGCCCGCTTGAGTACGAATTTCTTGAATTCAGTTTGGTCAAAGAGAGCCGATAAGATTTTTGCTTCGACAGCCGCTGGGATATCTCCGCCTTGTTCAGAAATCTTCTCGACCTCAAACACGCAGTCTTGTGGTTGCTGGAAATTCCATTTGCGCAGGATCGCAAACCGGTTAAAGCGCGATTTCAGGGATTGACGAAGAGGCCGGTCAAAATCCTGGTGCAATGCCTTATAGGTCATGTCGGAACCCCATCCCTCGGGTGAGCAGAGGTAACTGCAACGAGAGGAATAGATGAGCTCGTCGTCAGTATAAAGACCTGGCGTATCGCTCGCTGAAAGCAGGAAGCGGATCGTGTTGCGTCGCTTCTGGACATGCTTGGCCAGCCACACGCCGAGGCAGGAATTGAGACCAGCCTGACCGCCGTCAATCAGATCAGGGATCACCAGAAGAACCGGCCTATCCCATTTAGAAGGCTTGTCAATATCATCCATGTCATTCCAAGGATCATCCTTCCAGTGAGGACCGAGAATAATTACGCGAGATGGAGGTTGCGTTGTTTCAGAAACAAAAATGTGCCGCAGCGTCTTGCGAATATGGGAGATATCCTTTCCGGGGTAAACCGTCTGACCCGCCGTAGGGACAGCGCCGATATGCCAGAGCTTATTATTCTTTGCGCAGGCACGGACCTTTGACCGCGGATTTTCGTTGACCCCAAACCATAGAGGGCCGCCTGGCACCTCATCGCCATGGATGTTGACGCTGTTTTCGATAAGCAACGCCAACTCCGCCTGAAATGCGTTGTCGTCAACAGCAATCTCTCTGGTAATATCCAGGTGCAGCGCCGCCGGAGTGCCGCCGACATTTTTCCCGGGAGACATGGAGCGCATCCAGATGGCGCTCACTATCTCACGCGCATTTGGGACGAGAGCCCCAGAGTCACGAACGGCTTCAAGATTATGCTGGGCAATCTGCCGCAGTTTTTCCTGCCCCGCCTGAACAGCTATCGAGTCAACAAGGGTCTGAACCTCGTCGGATTCTCCATCAACAAAGAAATCTGACGGCGTAATAACAGGAACCAAATCACCACGGGAACGAAATACCTGTGCCAGTATGCGTATAAGATCCCGCGTTTCCTGTGCTGCCGATGAAAGCAGGATGTGATCTTCGAGAAGGTCAAGCAGCTCAGGGCTAAAAGGCCAGCAGGAAAAAACCTCACGGTGAACACGTTCCTTTTCTGCATCAGATTCATTGGTGTGTAGCAACCGGAATCTTTCACCCGCATAGGCTCCAGCCGTATTGGTGATATCGGCAGCAGGAATGTTGCGACGATTCTCAAACAGGCGATGCAGGAGAAGCTTCTGGCGGTCCTGTTTGGCAGAAGGCCCCCGAAAATCAATGACAACCGGTCCTTGCCGGTGGACTTGCTGAAATGCGTCGTTCTGGTTATTGAAGACCGAAATGACGAAAATAAGAATTTCCGGGCGATCTTTTGCTATCTCTGAAAGAATTTGAACAAAGTTGCAGGCATACTGCTTGACAAGCAGGCCCGTCTTGGGGTCTTTGTCGGGCAGGCCGGTATACCAGGTTTGGAATTCATCCAGAATCAAACAAGTTGGATTATCAACAAACATCTTTTCCAGGAGTGTTCGAGGCGGAAACGGTTGAGTCATGCTTTCAAACTGGCCGCGATAGTATTCGCCTTTCGGATGCCTGTCGAACAGCAGATCCCAAAGCATTGGATATTCGTGATTATGGACTGGTTCGGAAATAGGGACGTATCCCTTGACCATCTCAAAAGACTTGAGCTCATCACTGCCACTTCTTGCGCTCCAATCTTTGAGCCAATTCTCGACTATATCAGGAGACTGGATGGCATGGTGCATGACGGCCATGATGTGCGACTTGCCGCGTCCACGATCTCCCATCAAAACGATGGGGCAACCACTGCGTTTCTTGCTGATTGCCATCAGGGCAGTCTGGACATCTGCCGTTGGATAGGTGATCGACAGAATGTAATCGGGCGACTTCTGTGCGGCGCCTTGGTTGTCGCTTGTACGCAGTGAAATGGCAGTTCCGGGCATGTGCGCCCCGAGAAATTCTTCTCTAAGCTTCAATCCAAGCATTTGTCTCTCCTGAGATCGTTTTTTCAAAAACCTGCATGTGCCCTACTTCGGTTTATTACGAGTCATTTCCAAACAGATGCATATTTTCCTGACGATGCCGCAATTTTCAACCATTATGCGTTGACACCGGCCTTCACAGAATGGATCATCTATATCCATTGGCTACGGGATGCCACAGAGTCATTCATGCATATCATAATTATCGGGGAAATAAAATCAATGATTAAGGAAATCCATGCTTTCTTGATGGGTAACGTTTTATAAATATCAAGAAGGGAGACCTTATTTCTTCAGTGGAAAAAATCGCAATTCAGCCCTCCACATTTCAGACCGGATTCAATGATCTGGATCGATCAGCAAAACTGAACAGTTGTATTTGAAGGCTTGGATTTCGGCGAAAGAAATAATTTTAAGCCTTACAGGAAGCTGTCGATAAAAAACCTCAATAAGAAAATTTCCCAAACCGTTGTCTGCTCGGAAAGAAATGAATTAAGTCTTTTAATAAATCCAAGGAAGCAATCGCCATGTTATTGATCGCAAGTCCTGGTACTCATCTTTATAAGCCGCCTCCAACTGCGCTTCTTCAATCGGGATGACTCTGACAATAAATACAATGAACGTGAGGGCCAACGCCAAAATGAACCAGGAGTTTCCTATAAAACTCAATCCGATCGCCATAAGAATAACTGCGGTGTACATGGGATGACGCACGTATTGAAAGGGACCGGAAATTACCAAACGATCTTCCCGACCGGGCCGAACAGCACCCAAGCGGAAACTCTTTCCCATGACGACACGGCTCCAGTAGATTAAAATGCACCCAAGAATATAAACCGGCACACCGATAATCCGGCTGATGAAGAATGCTGTTTCCCTCGGAAGGTTCCAATGGGTCCACCGGAAAACATCCGGCAGACCAATTAAGCCGCATGCAACAAGAGGTGGCAATACCAGCAAAAAGACCAAATTGAAAATATTGTAAATCCAGGAAGTCATTCCGCCTTCCGGTTTTTGAATCCGCACGGAGCCCGGTGAGAGCATCATGAACATGCCTTGAAGCCCCATCAAACTCAGCAAGAGAATCCCGATGGTTTTATCCGTAAATATACCGAACATCATGATAGTTGCCTTCTGTCAGACCACAAAAATGCGGATATGACTCCAATGTCTTTCGGCATACGTGAATTATGTTCAGTACAGATTGAAGTCCTGTTTTTTCGTCGAGGCTGACATTACGTATAGCAGGAAGAAAGGCATCCTCTATGCGCTTACATGTGCGATTTTCAGTATAGGGTTTATTGCCTGCCAATCAGTCGTCTCATTCGCCGTATGCCAGAGATCGTAATTTCTCTGAAGATTCAACCATAACTCAGGAGTAGTATCAAACGCTCTGGACAACCGCAAGGCAACATCCGTTGTCACGGCGCCGCGTTCGTTCAGTATTTTGGATACTGTTTTTCTCGACAATCTCAACTCCCTCGCTAGATCAGTAACACTGATCTCTGACGGGTCTAGGTAATGAAGCTTGAGAATCGATCCCGGATGAGACGGCGGTCGTTTTCGTGTTCGCATAATAGTCCCTTTCAATGATAGTCTTCGACGTCTACGTTCAGTGCTTCTCCATTCTTGAATTCAAACGTCAAACGCCAGTTACCGGAGACCTTTATCGACCAGCGCCCCTTCGTTTTGGGAATCAGATGAAGGCCGGAGCCGGGGTAGTTCGTATCCTTGATTTCATTTGCCGCATCAAGCCTATCCAATATCGCCACCAGTTTGGAAGCATGCTTGGCTTGTATGCCTTTACGAGTTCCATCGTAGAAAAAATCTTCCAGGCCTTTATGGATAAAAGACTTTATCATGGCTGGTACTGTAACCAAGAGGGTTACGCTTGTCAAGAGAAAATCACGGGTAAGCAAAGGTTTCTTGAGTCTGATGAATGGCATTTGAACTCATCAGGTATTCTCTGAAAACATGTCCAATGTTTTCTGCAAGAATTGTCGGATGCTCACTTACAGGAAGTTATGCAATAACCGGATGAACCCCTTTTTCCAAGAAATGCTGATTATTGTGCCCGTTTTTGAGTGGGGACCATTTTTACGACAGGCAGAGGTGTTTTTCTAAAGCAGGCTGGCGGGCTGGTGGTTTGAGGGAAAATATCGGTTGCGGTTTGACCGCTTGGCATGCTA
>JAHYJE010000030.1 GCA_019429105.1 Syntrophobacterales bacterium | reverse complement strand
GAGTATCTCTTGCGGATCGAAAATAAAAGGCGGGTCTCTTTATGAGGGCGACTGAGTTAACAAAAAACCGATCAGGTGGGTCCGTTTATCGGCGGTGGGTGGGTTCATTCTTTGTCGGCGGTGACACACAAGCAGATCTACTCCAGGTATATCGGGGCGCAATGGCGGAACAGTTTGTGGGTCAGGAAATGCTCATTGCCCAGCAAGGAGAGCTTTATTACTGGGATCGGCAGGCAAGAAACAGCATGGCGGAGGTGGATTTTCTCGCCGTTAGAGAGGGCGTTGTGCATCCTGTCGAGGTTAAAAGCAATGCTTCAGGAAGTTTGAAGAGCCTGCACCTTTTTCTGAAAAGCTACGCTAACAGCGGCAACGGTATAGTTCTTTCAACGCGACAGTACGCGGAGCTGCCGGACAAGAGAATTACCTTTATCCCGCTGTACTTTGCCATGTCGGCAACTATGGTAAACCGGGTAAACCGGGGTCAGAGACAGATTGTTCTACCTGTGTAATTTACGCTCGTGAGGTTTCAGCAAGTTCGCAAATAATATGTCTCTGACCCCGGTTTTTCACCCCGGTTTTTCGCCCTTGCCTTTTTAAAGTAGATGATCTAAAAGATAACAATCAGAGAAATATTATTACTGGCCGTTCCTTAATACTTAACGTATCTTTCGTAAGGAAGTCCCATGGCCCGTTTACCAAGGATTGACATTGCCGGAGTCCCGATGCATGTGATCCAGCGCGGCAACAACCGGACCGCCTGTTTTTTTGCGGACGAGGACTACGAGTATTATCTCCAATGCCTGAGCAAAGCGGCAGCGAAGTACGAATGCGCCCTTCACGCCTATGTGCTTATGACCAATCATGTTCATCTGTTGCTCACTCCCGCGGAAACGGGGGCTGTCGCAAACTTGATGCAATCTCTCGGCCGGAATTACGTCGGCCATGTAAATACCGTTTACAAACGCACAGGAACTCTTTGGGAGGGGCGGTATAAATCAAGCCTGATTGATTCCGAGCGCTACCTGCTTTCCTGTTATCGCTACATCGAACTAAATCCCGTACGCGCAGGCATGGTGATGCAGGCAGAGGGCTATCGGTGGTCGAGCTATCGCGTTCATGCACAAGGCCTGCCGAGTAATTTGCTTGTCGATCATCCGGTTTTCTCAGCGCTGGGGAAAGATGAAAAGGAGCGGGCCAAAGCGTATCGGGGGCTTTTTGAACATATAGACAACTCTGATATCAAGCTTATCCGCAGCGAGACAAATCGCGGCGGAGTAGTGGGGAGCGATCTGTTCAAGGATGAGATTGAACGTGTGCTGACCCGGCGGGTGCGGCCGGGAAAACCAGGGCGGCCGGAGAAGGAAACAAGGGGAATAATATGACTCTGACCCCGTTTTAAAAAAGGAGGGAAGCAAAATGAGAGAAAAAAATTTTCAGACATTGAACAAAGCGTCTTTTCACTGGCTTATCTGGTTGATTATTCTTATTTTTCCAATCATAATTTTTTCTGGTTGTTCCGACAGCGATCCGGCGCCGCGGGCATCGACGGTTACGACGACGCGCGATGCGCAAGGCGTCTGGTTCATCGCCGGGGCGGAGCAGGACCGTCTCTACGATGTGTTTGAGGCGATGGGCTATGCCGTTGCGCAGGACCGGCTCTGGCAGGGGGAAACCTTCAGGCGAGCCGCCCGGGGGAGACTGGCCGAGATATTCGGCGCTGCTTATGTGAGTCAGGACACGCTGGTGCGCACCACCGGCTATTCCGACCAGGAACTGGCTGATGGTTTTGCTGCGCTGGGCGCCGAGGAGAAGGATGTCATCAATGGTTATGTGGCAGGTTTTAACCGGCGCATTGCCGAGATTCGCAAAGATCCTTCCCTGCTTCCCTTCGAGTTTTCAGCGGTAGGGATGACAAGCGCAACTCTGGAAGACTGGAATTACAAGGATGTACTGGCGTGGGCTGTGCTGATGATGAGAAACTTTGACGTAGAGGCGCAAAAATCAGGCCAGATCGATAATGCTGCCTTGTACCAGGGACTTGTGGCCCAATATGGAGCTGCCACCGGTGCAAAGATGTTCGAGGACCTGCGATGGCTTGACGATCCCAGCGCCTTGACCTATATCCCCAATCCAGCCAAAGTTCCCCTTGCCGCAAGCCAGGCAGCGCGGACGCCGCTAATGGATAACCCGCCGTCCTCACTCCCCGATCTGCGCGCGGTTGCCGCGAGCATCTCCGAGACGCGGGAACAGATCGACGATAACCTGAAAAAGATAAATGCTTACGTGAAGATGGGCAGTTATGCCTGGGCGATCAAGGGGACCAAAACGGCGACCGGCAATCCGATGCTCTACTCCGGCCCGCAGATGGGATTTTCGGTTCCCTCAATCATCGGCGAGGGTTCTATAAAAGCCGGCGGCTTGAATGTCTCCGGGATGATAATCACGGGGCTTCCGGCCATCGTCATCGGGCGTACGCCGCACCACGCGTGGTCCATGCAAGTGGGTCATGCCCACACGGTGGATTACTATATGGAGCCGGCGGCGGCGGTGACCCTGCACAGGACGGAGACGATCAAGGTCGCCGGCGCGGCGGATGTCTCCCTGCCGATATACCGGACGTCTCACGGGCCGGTTATCAACGCGGCGCCCCCCATTTCCTGGAAGTATTCCCATTGGGGATATGAATTCAAGGTTATCAAGGCGTATCTTGGCCTGGCCCGGGCGACCAGCATGGATCAGTTCGGGGCGGCAATTGAGAATGTGCCTCTATCGCAGCACTATACATACGTTGACAGGGACGGCAACATCGCCTACTGGATGTCGGGCAGGGATCCCGTACGTCCCTATGGCGGCGAATGGCGGATGCCGCAGCGCGTCGGCGCAGCCCTTGAGTGGGATTCGGCAAACCTGATTCCGCGTTCAACCGATCGCAACACAAGCCAGGGATATTATTGCGGCTGGAACAATAAGGCGCGTGCGGGCTATCCCAATTCCTGGAATAACGCCAGCTACTCCTTCGGACCCTTCCATCGCGCTCATGTGGTTGATGATTACCTGGCGGCGAATAACAATCTTACCTATGACCAGGTCAAGGATCTTGCCCTCAATATCGCCACGACGGATTCCTTCGGCGGCGGGGGCAATCCCTGGAAGTATGTTTCTTCGTATTTCACCACGGCGGTGAATGCGGCCCCTGATGCGCCGGTTGCGGCCCGGACAGCCGCGCTGGCCCTGCTGACCGCATGGGACGGCCATTTCGTGGATGGAGGCTCAGCCTCCTGGGCCGCGGGAACGGATCGTGCCGATGCCTGGATGCTGATGGACGCGTGGATAAAGGAGGTTATTAATCTCACGTTCGAAGAGCTTGACGCCAACACGACGATTCAAAAGGCAAAGGTCAACGGGGTGCTCTTCAACACGTTGCTGCATGGCCTGCGCACCGGGGGAGTCACAAACTATTACAACTGGTTCCAGAATGCCGATGGCGCCAAGCCGCAGACCGCCAACGCGATTATCGTCAAGGCCCTCGACAATGTGCTTGTGACATTGGGAGCACAGCCCTGGGGCGCGGCCATGCGCGGCTTTATTCCATTCAACCACGACATGCTGGGGAATGTCTGGGCTAATAAGACTCCGTTTTCGTCCCGTTCCACCTATGCCCATGTTCTTGAATACGGCAGCGCCGGGCCGTTAAAAATCAAGAGCATGTTCCCCCTGGGAGAATCCGGGGATATCCGGGTAGGCGGCGGTGGGGCGCCTGCGTTTGACGCAAATTTCTTCACGATGACGCCTGCGTATGACAATTTCATTTATCGGGATTTCCCACTCTTTTAAACATGATATGCCGCGCCTCGCCAGTCGGCGGGGCGCGGAGTTAATCGGGGTCAGAGTCATATTTCTCTCTGGAGAAATATGACTCTGACCCCGATTACCTTTCTTGAAATAAGATTGACATTGTGTTAGAGGTCTGCGCAATGACTATGGGAAAGGGAAGCAGGCTTCCATGCCGGTTTATGAATACACAGCGCTCGATTGCGGCGGCCGCAGAAAAAGCGGGGTTGTCGATGCCGGCAGCATTGCGGCAGCGCGCCAGAAGCTGCGGGAGAGCAGTGTTTTTCCCGTTGCCATTGGCGAAGCTTCCGGAAGCAGAAATAATGAAACCGCTGCCGGCAAGACCGCTACAGGCCTTTTCCAACGGGTAGGCCTCCAGGAGCTTTCTGTCATGACGCGGCAGCTCGCGACCTTGATCGGGGCGGGGCTGCCCCTGGTGCCTTCCCTTTCGGCGCTGGCGCCCCAGATCCGCAATCAGCTTCTGCGCTCGACCGTTGTCCGTATTCGCGAAGAGGTCAATGAGGGGAACAGCCTGACCGGCGCCCTTTCCCATTTTCCCAAGATCTTCCCGCCGTTTTACCTCAATATGGTGCGCGCGGGCGAGGCGTCGGGGACGCTCAATCTGGTGCTGGAGCGGCTGGCTGATTTTCAGGAAAATCAGCAGGAGATGAGAACCAAAATCCGCACCGCCCTGGCCTACCCGCTTTTCATGTTTTTCATCGGCAGCGGTGTCCTGTTTTTTCTGGTGACCTTTGTCGTCCCCAATATCACGAATATCTTCAGCGAGATGCACCAGACGCTGCCGATGATAACCGTTTTTCTCATCGTGGTCAGCGGATTTCTGAAATCATTCTGGTGGATAATCGCCCTGGCGGTCGGCGCCGGGGTTGTCGCCTTGCGCTCCTCGATCAAAAAGACGGAGGCGGGGCGCAATTTCTGGGACCGGCTGAAGCTGAACATCCCCCTTTTCGGAGGTCTCAATCGCAAGATCGCCGTCGCACGGTTCAGCCGCACGCTGGGGACGCTCCTCCAGAGCAGTGTGCCGCTGTTGTCGGCACTCGAAATAGCCAGAAACGTCGTTGACAATCGTCTAATCGCCAACGAGATCAGAAGGGTGGCGAAGGATGTCGAAGAGGGGCAGAGCCTTTCCGTCCCGTTGGCAAAAAACCAGTTTTTTCCCCCGATTGCTGTCGAGATGATAGCCGTCGGCGAGCAGAGCGGCAATGTCGAAAAGATGCTGTTCAAGGTTGCCGATGCCTACGAGAAGGAGGTGGAGGCCAATATCGTCATGATCACGTCGCTTCTGGAGCCGGCAATGATCCTCGCGATGGGGGCCGTGGTGGGATTCATTGTGGTTTCGATCCTCCTTCCCATCTTTGAGATGAACCAGCTCGTCCGGTAGCGAAAAGATGCCTGGTCACCCCCCCACCCTGACCCTCCCCCGCTGGGGGAGGGAATAGGGCACAAGCCCTGCCAGGGGGCCAAAGTTTCTCCCGGTACAGGCACTTCGATGAAGCTTGGGGAGGGAATGGGGAACACAGGGGGCCGAAGTTTTTCCCGGCACAGGCACTTCGGGGAAGCTGGGTTAGGGCAATGGGGAACAAGCCCCGTTAGGGGCGATAGATGGTTGCAAGATAAAGAGGAAGTGAAAATGAGAAAAGAAAGACGCAGTCAAAAGGGATTTACCCTGATCGAACTGATGGTCGTGATCGTTATCCTCGGCATCCTGGCGGGGCTGATTGTCCCCCGGATTATGGGGCGGCCGGACGAGGCGAGGCAGGCGAAGGCGAGAATCCAGCTTGAGAGTCTCGAAACCGCCCTGAAACTTTACAAATTGGACACCGGGAACTACCCGACGACGGAGCAGGGGCTGCAAGCCCTGGTGGAGCCGCCGACGGTCGGCGCCCAGGCTGGCAACTGGCGTCAGGGCGGGTATCTGGAAAAGGGAAAGGTGCCGAAGGATCCCTGGGATTACGACTTTATCTATCTTTGCCCCGGGGTCCACGGGGATTACGATTTGAGTTCTCGCGGCGCCGATGGAGAACCCGGCGGGGAGGGGAAGAATCGGGACATCAATAGCTGGGAAGGCGAAAATTAATATTCATAAAGCGACCAACCGGGGCTATACGCTGATAGAACTGTCCGTTGTTGTCCTGTTAATCGGGATGATGCTGGTAATTGCCGTGCCCCGCGTCCGGGAGGCCGTCTTTTCCGACGCTCTGAAAGCGACTGCGCGGCGGCTCGTTGGCGCGGCCCGTGAGCTGAAAAATGAGGCGATTCGCGAGCAGGTTGACTATATCCTGCATCTGGACCTTGACCATCCAGGGTTTTGGGTTTACAGCGCCGACACCACTCCGGAAAAACTGGCGGAAATCCGTAAAAAGGCGTCCCCTTTTGCCGAGGGGTTGAAAATAACCGATTTCATTCGGCCCGGTGAGGAAAAACAAACAGAAGGAAACGCCGAAATCCGCTTTCATCGCCAGGGGTATGTTGACCCGGCGGTTATTCATCTTAAAAAAAATGATCGGGAGTTCACCGTTGTTTTCCAGCCGTTTCTGAATACGGTTACTGTTTATGAAAAATACGTCGATTATACATTTTCTGAAGAAGGACAGACCTTTGGCCGGTAGGCCCGGCGCTCTATTGCGGAAGCGAGGGTTTACGCTCCTGGAGGTGATGATCGCGATGGCGATTCTGGCAATCGCCTTAGTCGCGGTTTACCGATCGCAGTCGCAGAGCATTTCGATGGCGGGAGACTCGCGTTTTCTCACCACGGCCGCGCTGCTCGCCCAGGGCAGAATGGTACAGTTGGACGCCCTCGGGAGCAGGGCCGAAAGCGGCGATTTCGGGGAAGAATTTCCCGATTATAAATGGCAGGTGACGATAGAGGATACGGAAATTAAGCTCATCAAAAAGTTTGTTGTGACCGTGGTCAACAGTCGGCTGGCCAAACGCAACACATACCGCTTGATTCTCTACAAGGTGTTGATTTAGTGAGAGAAAAAGGTTTTACGCTGATCGAGATTCTGCTTGCCATTTTAATCCTCGGGATAGTTATGACCACCGTTTATGCCTCCTATACGGGCACCTTCCGCATCATCGCGGAAACGAAAAAGGATGCCGAGCTTTACGGCATGGCGCGGGCGGCCTTGGATCGCATGACGCGGGATCTGGAAGCGGTCTCTCCCTGGAAAAGGGCTTTCCCCTTTTCTGCCAAGCAGTATTCCTTGCGGGACAACGAGTTTACCGGCATGATTTTCCGCTCCGCCGCCCACGTCGTCTTCGGGAAGGAGGAGCAGCCGGGCGGCATCGCCGTTATCGAGTACAGTGTTGAAGAAGAAAAAGAAGGCGAAGGGTTTGCCCTCTATCGCAGCGATTCGTTGAGCCGGGATCTGGGGGAGGAGGCGCCGCCCCCCCGGAGGTTTCTTTTGTGCGACCGGATTGCCGGCCTGACCTGCATTTTTTTCGACGACAAGGGGAAGGAATACGAAACATGGGATTCCGAGGCGGGCGAAGAAAGTCAGAGGAAGAAGGCCCCGACGATTGTTGAAATCCGCCTGTTTCTGGTAAATCCCAAAAATCCGGACCATCCCTATCCGTTCATGACCCGGGTATATCTGCCTGTGACAGCGGTTCGATGAGGGGCGATGGGCACATGACCAATCAGCGGGGCATAGCCCTGATCGTTGTAATTTTGATGGTAAGCATCATCGTGGCGCTGACGGTTCAGTTGAATCGCGATATGCGCTCAGAGGTTTATGAGGCGGCCAATCTGAGCGATCAGGCGCAGTTGCGATATGTCGCAGAATCAGTCCTTTATGCCGGAGAGGCGCTGCTTTTGAACGACAAGAACCAGTATGACGCCCTGACAGAGGATTGGGCGAATACCGAAATGTTTTCTCTCAGGGCGGCGGAATTTTTCGACAAGGCCTCGTTCAAACTGACGATTGAAGACATCGGCGGCCGAATTCCAATAAACCTGCTGGTGAGCGGGAACGCCTACAATGGCCCCATCAAGGACATGCTGCTGCGCCTTTTGACCGGCCCTCATTTTCGCCTGGAGGAGGGAGTGGCGGAGGAAATCGCCGACGCCATCAAGGACTGGATCGATGCGGACAGCGAGACAACCGGCAGGGGCCGGGAGGGCATGGTGAAAAACGCTTCTCTTGATTGCATTGAAGAATTAATGATGATAAAGGGGGTCACCCGTGAGCTGTTTTACGGGTCGGAACGGTTTTACGGCCTTGTCAACTGTTTGACCGTGTTCGGCGACGGGAAGATCAACATCAATACCGCACCCAAGCCGGTGCTGTTGGCGCTGTCGGCGCAGATGACAAGCGAGGCGGTGGAGGCGCTGGACCGGTATCGCCGCGACCCGAAAAACCCCCTCGCCAATCCCGGCTGGCATAGCGGAGTTCCGGAAGCGTCCGGCGCTAATCTCCCGGCGGGAAGCATCACGGTTAAAAGCGACAACTTTCAGATTAAGGCGGTGGGCGTGCAGGGAAGGATGACAAAACAGATTACCGCGATAGTTAACAGGAATGCGGGCAGAACAAAGGTTGCCGCCCTGGCCTGGAGAGTGGAGTAATGCCGGAAAAATTTTTGGGTCTCGATATTGGCGCAGGGAGCGTCAAGGCGGTGTTGCTCAACCGGGGGTTCCGGGGCGGGGGCGAAATAGCGGGCTTTTGCCGCATCGGGATTGCCGATGCCGGGGGGCTTGCCGGGGCCCTGGAGCAGCTTTTTTCCGACCAGACCTTTGCCGGTGCGATCTGTGTATCGGCGCTTCCCGCTGCTCTTTTTTCATTTCGCAATATCCAATTGCCGTTTCGCGAAGAACGGAAGATCCGTCAGACAGTGTCCTTTGCCGTGGAGCCGTTCATCCAGCAGCCCCTTGACGCGGTTTTGATCGACTATACGTTTGCGGAACGGGCAAAACAGTCCAAATTGTTTACCGCGATTGCCGAAAGGGCTCTGATCGACGACCGCCGCAAGCTGCTATCCCCATACGTTCACGAAACGGCGGTGCTCGATATTGACGCTGTGCCGCTTGCCTCCTTTCTTGCCCGGCAGCCTGATTTTCCGACCGGCGCCTTGCTTTTGGATGTCGGCCTTCAGGATACGACGGCTGTTTTTTTCGGCAAGACGGGCATTTTTCATATTCGTCATTTTTATTTCGGCGGCCAGAAAATGACGGAGGCCATTGCCAGGTCCGGCGTGATCAATATGGAAGCGGCGGAAGAAGTTAAGATAAAAGGTGATATTACCGAAGAGGGACTCGAGGCGCTCGCAAAGGTTCTTCAACCATTTTTTACCGAGCTGAAAAATACCATCGCCTTTTTGCAACAGAAGGGTCAGATTCCCGAATTTCCCACCCGTATAATCCTGACGGGAGGCGGTTCCCAAGCGCCCGGCATTGCCGCAGGGTTGTCCCGTTTACTGGAAATTCCCGTCGAAAAAACCGATTTGCTGGCAGAGGGGGGCTTCGGAATCGCCGCAGATCTGAGTTCTTCCTGGGATGCGGCCGTTATGGATCAGGCCCTGGCCCTGGCGGCCCGGCCCCTCGGCAAGGGAACGGGCTTCAACTTCCTGAAACGCGAGCAGGAAACACGGGCGGGGTCGGGAGATCTGCGCGGCATCCTGAAAAAATCAGCGATCGCAGCCGGGGTGATCATCCTCCTGTCCGGCTTTGAGTTCGGGCTGGGAGATTACGCCCTGCGCCTTCAGCTCTCCCGTCTCAAGAAGGATGTGCTCACCGAGTTCAAGCGGATAGACCCTGAGGCAACCAGGATTGTCGATCCGGTTGTGCAACTCCGGGGCAAGATTGCCGAGGCAAAAAAGCTGATGGCTGGCATCGGCGATGTGTCGTCGGCTGCGGCGCTTGATATCTTCAGAGACGTTTCGGTCTCGGCCCAGCCGGAGATTACGCTTTCGTCGTTTTCCATAGAGGGAAACGAGGTTGTTTTGAAGGGAGAGGCCCCCAATTTCGACGCGATGGAGGCGTTCAAAAAGAAGCTGGAAGGCTCAAAATACGTAAAGACGGTGACGGTTGGTTCCACCAGCCTGCTGAAGGAGGGAAAAGGGGTGGAGTTTAATCTCAAGGTGGTCCGAAAAAGATGAAGCAGTTCTGGGAGCAGTTGACAAAAAGTCAGAAGCGGGCCCTGACGATTGGGTTGATCTTCGTTGCGGGGGCGGTGATCATGCAGTTTGCCGTTTTCCCCTGGATAGACGCGCGCCAGAGGGTGCGGACGTCGATCGCGACCAACGAAAAGACCCTCCGGGAGCTGGCGACGCTTGGTCGGGAGTATGCTGTTCTCAGGCGTTCTTCAGAGGCAATAAAAGACGTTGTCGAAAGGCGGTTGCCTGGGTTTGCCCTCTTTTCCTATCTGGAAAGAAAGGCGAGTGAAAACGGACTGAAGGCGCACATAAAGTCGATCAACCCGCTGAAGCCGACCGCGGTGGGCGCCTACGAGGAAACTGCCGTGGAAATAAAGGTTGAGAATTTGACGAGCAAACAACTGACCGATTTTTTATATAATGTGGAATCGCCGGAACAGATGGTGCGGATACGGCGGCTGTCGATCGGCAAGATGAAGGAGGCGCCGGAATATCTGGTCGCGGAGATCCAGGTTTATACCTATCAGAACCCGAGTGGGGAGGGACGCGCCCGATGAAGCTCTTCAAAATCAGCCGGGCCTTTTTCGGATACGCACTGGCAGGCGTCCTGATGCTGTTTATTTTCCTGTACTTGCGTTTTCCGGGCGATGCCGTAAAAAATTATCTGAAGGCATCCGTTGCGTCCCGCTACCCGGAGTTGCTCTTTGTCCTCGACTCCATTGGCCCCACGATTCCGCCCGGCATGGCAATGGAAAATCTTACCATCGGTTTTCGCGGCCGTCCCGAGGCGGTTCTGCATATCAATCGCCTGGCGTTTGCCCCCGGCTGGCTTTCCGTGATTCAGGGGAAGGCTGCGGTTGCGGCGACGGCAACTCTGTACGGGGGCGAAATCAAGGGCAGCGGGGAGTTGGCGAAGGCCTTTTCGTCGCGTGGTCCGTTTTTGTCAACTGTGCGGTTTGAAGGGCTGCGGCTGGAAAAGTGTTTGTTGCTTCAGGATATTCTTGCCAGTCAGCTTTCCGGAACCCTGAAGGGTTCTTTTACGGCGACCGGCGATGCCGGGCCGCTGAAGAACGTCGCCGGTAAAATTGAGGCAACGCTGACGAACGGGAACTATCAGCTCCTGGATAATCTTGCCGGATTTGACAAAATCGCTTTCAGCCGGATTGACCTGAAAATGGAGCTGAAGGGCGGCGCGCTGAAAATAACCAGTCTGACGGTAAACGGCGACAAACTTCGCATCACGCTGAAGGGAAACATCCTGCTCGCCGCCGATTTGCAAGAAAGCCGGCTGGATTTGACCGGTTCGGTCGAGCTGCAAGGGGCCGGCGGTCGGCGGATGCCGATGACGATCGGCGGCGTATGGGGCAATCCCACGGTGAAGCTGATGTAACATGAGGAATAAAATGGAGGGACGCGCTTAAAGGCGCGTCCGCAGCTATCAGTAGATAATTTTTGTTACTTTTAAGGGACTTGCAGACGTGGACTGGGCTCATTATTTTCGTTTTTCGCTTTCCGACCTCCAGGGGTTTTTCTCCCGGCGGACGATTATTTTGACCGTGATGGCCGTTTTGCTCTATCAGACGGTGGGCGTATTTTACCAGGCCCTGACGCTCCAGTTGCTCCGCATGACGCCGCCCCCCGCTCTGGAAATCAGGGCGCCCGCAGCCGTCGCCGCGCTTCGCGAGCCGCTGGGTGCTTATAACGCTATCCCCGAAAGAAATATTTTTGGCACAACGGCCGAGACTATCGAGGAAAAGCAGGCGAAAAACAAGCCGGCGCCGCAGCAGGATATCGCCCTGCTTTTCGATCTGCGGGGCACGGTCGCCGGCGACGCGAAGCACGGTTTTGCGGTAATCGAGGAAAAAAGCGCGCACAAACAGCGACTGGTCAAGATCGGCGATGTAATTTCCGGCGCCAGGGTTCTCCGGATCAAAAGAAACGCGCTGGACGTCCTGGTAAACGACCAGGAACGGACGTTGAAGATGGCCGATAAAACCGAGGCGCCGGTACTGCCGGCGGCTGGCGTTCAACCGCTTCCCGCTTCGCCCGTGGCTGCGACGCCGGGTGGGGGAATGGTCATCAACCGCAGCGAGATTTCCGCGGCTCTGGCCGACATGGGGAGCTTGCTCCGCCAGGCGCAGGTGCGCCCCTACTTCAAGGGCGGGGTGGCCGACGGCTTCATGATAACCAATATTCAGCCCGGCAGCATGTACCAGCGACTGGGGATAGTCAACGGGGACATTCTCCTGGGTGTGGACGGAAACAGAATCCAGACGGCGGATGACATGATCTCGTTTCTCAATACGCTGAAGAGGGCTGCGGGCGCGACCCTTTCGCTGCAGCGGGGCGGGAAGCCGCAGACGCTGAGCTTCCAGTTTCGGTAAGGAAACGGCGCTGCGCCGATCATTGAGCGGGCAAGAGGAGGAGAACGCCACTGTTTTGGGGTTTTAGATAATGTACGAGGCATACTTCGGGCTGAAGGAAAACCCGTTTACCCTCTCTCCGGATCCGCGCTACCTGTATCTGAGCCCGCGGCATCGGGAGGCGCTCAACTGCCTGCTTTACGGGATACATGAGAAAAAGGGCTTCATGGCGCTCACCGGGGGGATAGGGACTGGAAAAACAACCCTTTGCCGGTTTCTGCTCTCGGAATTGGGCGATTCAGTAGCGACGGCGCTGATCTTCAATCCGGCCCTCTCCGATCTCGAACTCCTCAAAACGGTGAACCAGGAGTTTGGAATAAAAATAGGGAGCGGCCGAGGAACAAAGAAAAGATATATAGACGCGCTCAACGCTTTTTTGCTGGCAAATTTTTCCCGGGGGAAAAACGCCGTCCTGATCATCGATGAGGCGCAGAATTTGCCCCGCGAGACGCTGGAACAGGTCAGAATGCTGTCGAATCTGGAGACGGCCAGCGAGAAACTGCTGCAGATCGTGCTTTTGGGGCAACCGGAGTTGCAGGAGATGCTGTCGTTGCCGTCGCTTCGCCAGTTGAACGAGCGGATAACCGTCCGTTACGACCTGAAGCCGCTGGGCAGAAAGGATGTGCGCGGTTACCTGGAGCATCGGCTTGCCGCTGCCTCCGGGAACCCTGATGAGTTGTTTTCGCCGGCGAGTTATGGCTATATTTACCGAGCCTCCGAGGGAATACCGAGGAGAATCAACGCGATCTGCGACCGGGCGCTGTTGGTTGCCTATAGCAGGGACAAGCGGACGGTCGACCGGCGCAGCGTCCGGGCGGCGATTCGCGACCTCGGCGCCGGTTACCTGGCCCGGACCTCCGGACAGCAGACGCGGCTGCGGCTGGAAATTGCCGCGGCCCTGCTTCTCTGGACAATGCTGATTATAATCGGCTACTTCCAGTGGCCGTGGCTTTGAGCGGGGGATTTTTTGAGGGATCGTCGGGCCATCAAACAGCTTGACGGGGAAGAAAAATGAGTTATATCAACGAGGCGCTCCGCAAGGCGCAAGCAGAAAAAGATAATTGCTATGGGAAGGTGGATTATGCAGCTTCCCTCCCTCCCGCAAGGCGGAGGCGCCCGTGGCAAAAACCGATGGCGATTTTTGCTGCGACTATCGTAATTGTTGCCGCAGGGACGCTGCTGGCCGTGAAATTCTTTTTGGCGCCGGTGTCCGTTGCTCCAAAGCCCCCGGTGTCATCGGCAGAGCGGGGAACGGCGTTCGCCGGTTCGACGGGGAAACAAGAGGCGCTCCCGATGCCAAAGCCGGCGGCGGTTCTCGCGGCAGATGACGCCGCCCGGAAGACGAGCGTGGCAAAGCCTGCGGCCGCCGCAAGCAAGAAGGTGCAGGACGAGAAAAAGGCTGTGGAGATAAAGCGTCGTCAGGAAGAGGCAGCGCTAGCCCAGCGCAGCGGCAATTTCAGCACGGCCAAGACCCTTTACGGGGAAATATTGACCCTTGATGAAGATAATGTCGAGGCGCTGAACAATCTCGGGGTTGTTTATCTGTCCGAAAGGAAAAGCGACAAGGCGCTGGCCCTGTTTCGCCGGGCGGTTTTACTGAAGAGGGACTATGTCGATCCGTATTACAACATGGCCTGTCTTTACGCGCAGAAAAATGATATTGATCAAAGTCTCTGGTATCTCAAGATTGCGATATCCATAGACAAAGAAGTGATGAGTTGGGTAAAAAAGGATGCCGATATGAAAAAGGTGGTAGCATCGCCTAAATTTAAGGGAATGGATGGAGGGGTAAGAAACTGATGCCATCATTAAACATAATTGAGGAACGAATTGCAGTTGCCAGAGGGAGAAAGAGCGCCGGGGAGAGTCTGGAAGGTCTCCGGAAGCGGGAAAAATCTTCATCCCTGTTAAGGCCGTTTTCCGCTCTTTTAAGACAGACCAGGCGGATGTTGCCTGGGGGGAACACCGTTGCCAATAAATCAAGGTATTCCGAACTTGTCGCGGCCTGCGTGATTTTTGCCGCCCTGTTTGTTTTACTGCCGGGCATTGCCGGCGCCGCCCGCATCGCGGGTGAGGAAAAACCGGTCACAACCACACCGGCGCCGGCAGCGAGTGCGCCGCCGAAAGCCGTCGTCGAGAAGAAAGCCGCGGCGAAGGCCGAGAAAGCGGTAAAAACAGTCGCTCCGGCATCGCCAGTCAAGGCTGCGACCGGGACGCCAACGGTTGTCGCTCCTCCCGCGCCGGTTACGGGAAGTGCACAGGCGCCGCGCACCCCCGCAAGCGCGATTCCGACGCCGGTACAGAGTCAGGAACGAGGTCCGCGCTTCGGGGAAGTACCGTCCCCCGGGGTGCAGCCGCCCGCCTCCGGAGTAGCGGCGTCGCCGGCTAATCAACCAGCGGCGGCGGGACAGGCCTCCCCTGCCGCCCGGCAACCAGTTCCCGTACCGGATTCGCAGGTTCAGCCGCCGACAAACGTCGGCAATGCGCAGCCCCCCAGCCAGGCTTCCGCTCCGCCGGCATTGTCCGGGGGCGCTCCGGCCGGGTCGGGCCGGTATGTGACAATTGACTTTGACAATGTGGATATAACTGTCTTTATTAAGTTTGTCAGCGAACTTACCGGCAGGAACTTTGTCGTTGACGACAAGGTCAGGGGCAAGGTGACGGTCATCTCCCCGAAAAAGATTGCCGTTTCCGAGGTTTACAAGGTGTTTGAATCGGTGCTCGATATCTACGGTTTTGCCACGGTCGAGGCGGGCGAGGTGATCAAGGTGATCCCCGCCTTGGAAGCCCGGGGGAAGAACCTGGAGCTGCGGCTCAAAAGGGAGAGTATTGCGCCCGAGGACAAGATCGTGACGCAGATCCTCACCCTTCAGCACGCGACCCCCGACGATATGAAGAAGGTGCTCGACCCCCTGATCTCCAAGACGAGCGTTGTTCTTTCCTACCCGCCGGCGGGTATGCTGATCATTACCGATGTCCTCTCCAACATCAAGCGGCTCCAGGAGATCGTGACCGCCCTCGACGTGGAGGGGGTCGGGGAACTCATCTCCTACGTTCCTTTGAAGTTCGCCTCGGCGATGGAGATGGCCAAATCCCTGACGCTGATCTTTCAGAAGCATGCCGTTCCCGGCCGGGCGGCCATCTCCCCGGTCAAAGTTGTCGCGGATGATCGGACCAACGCGCTGATTATCCTGGCCGCGGAAAACGACATGGCAAGAATCCGGGAACTTTTGAACCTCATGGACAAGGATATCCCGCGCGGGGCCGGGATGATCCGCGTCTATTACCTGCAGAACGCGAAGGCCGAGGATCTGGTCAAGGTTTTGACCGGTCTTCCCCAGCAGGCAAAAACGGCCGCTGGTGCGCCGGCGGCCCCGGCGGCCGCCGCGGCGCCGATCTCCAAAAACGTCCAGATCGTCGCGGACAAGTCAACAAACTCACTCATCATCACCGCCGATACTGCGGATTATCTGGTTCTCGAGGATGTGATCCGAAAATTGGACATCTCCAGACCGATGGTCTATCTCGAGGCGCTGATCATGGAGGTAAACGCCGATAAGGGATTCAAGCTCGGGGTCGAATGGCAGGGGGCGAACTCCGGTTCGTACAGGGACCGGACAGGGGCGATCGTCGGCGGCGTCAGCGGCGACAGCGGATCCTATAGCATTGCTCAGAATCTTGTCTCCGGGAAGGGATTGCCGGCCGGGTTGTCATTGGGGGTTGTCGGGCAGATGATCAACGTCGCCACGACCACTGTGGCGGGCGTCGCAACGACGATTTCGTTTCCCAACCTCGCTGCTTTTATTCAGGCCTATCAGAGCGATACGGATTTCCGTTTTCTCTCCACGCCGCAGCTCCTGACGCTGGACAATGAGGAGGCGGAAATTACCGTCGGCTCGAACATCCCCTACGTAACTCGCCAGGACACGACGACGACATCGACCACCAACTACAGCAGCTACGAATACAAGGACGTTGGCGTGACGCTCAAGGTGACCCCGCAGATCAACAAGGACGGTTTCATCCGGATGAAACTCGATCAGACGGTAACAAAAGTGGACAGCAAAACGGCTGATGTGGGTTCGGGGGTCAATATTCTGGCCCCGACGACGCTAAAGCGCACCGCCAAGACCACCGTTACCGTCAAGGACGGGGAAACCGTCGTACTCGGCGGGATGATCGAGGAAGAGTCCACGAAGGGCAACTACAAGGTTCCCCTGCTGGGAGATATTCCGATTCTGGGGTGGCTCTTCAAAACGCGTTCGAACAGCGCCAGAAGAACCAACCTCTTTGTCTTCATCACCCCGCGGATTATCCGCACTCCGGAAGATGCCGCGGCGATTCAGGAGGACAAAAAAGAGTATATGAAAACCATCCAGGAGGGGACGATCAAAAACACGCCGGCGAAAAAGACCGGGGCAAGCGCCTCCACTGGGGTCATCGAGGTTGCGACTCCCACCGGGACATCCGGCAATGCTGCGGTGCAAACCGGAAGCGGCGATTCAGCGGCGGAGGAGAAATGACCGTGCCCGGAAGTGACAGCAGTCTGGACGGGCGGCTGGCCGCCTGCGGCGTCTTGCCGGAGCTTGTTGCCGCGGCGCATAGTGCGTCTTGGGAAAACGGCGGCGGTATGGTCGATTTCCTCCTGCAGAAGAAGGCTCTGACCGAAAGCAGTCTCCTCAAGGCGTTGGGTGAGGAGTGGGGGATTCCGTTCTGGAAAAAACTCCCGGTTGACCACATCGACACGGATTTCACCGCCCATTTTCCGATTCAGCACCTGAAAAAACAAAAGGCGGTACCGCTTATCAATACGCCGCAAGGAACGGTGATTGCCGTCAATGATCCCTATAATTTTCAGGCGATTGACGATATCTGCCGGGTTCTGAATTTGCCGGAGCGGGCGGTGGTGCTGGCAACGCAGGAGGAGATCATGGCGGCGATCAACATCGCCTATGACCTCAGCCGCAGCACGGCGAAGGAGTTTTTCGAGGAGATTTCCGGCGAATCGACGGACAGCCTCATCTCCGAGATCGAGGAAAAAGGCGATCTGCTTGACGAAACCAGCGACGCCCCGATCATCAAGCTGCTCAATCTGCTGCTCTCCGGGGCGGTCAAGGATCGGGCGAGCGACATCCATATCGAACCGTACCAGGGAAACGTGCGGGTGCGCTACCGGATCGACGGCATCCTCTACGACATCCTGAGTCTTCCCCGCAAGATCCATTCGCCGCTCGTCTCCCGCGTCAAGGTCATGGCTAGCCTCAATATCGCGGAAAAGAGGCTCCCCCAGGATGGCCGGATCGAAATCAAGATCGCCGACCGGAGCGTGGACATCCGCGTTTCGACGATTCCCACCTCTTTCGGCGAGCGGGTCGTATTGAGACTCTTGGACAAGACCTCGTCGGTGCTGAGGCTCTCCGATCTGGGGATGGATGATGAAAAAGTTAATTCTTTCAATAGCTTAATTAAATCTCCTTACGGGATTATCCTTGTCACCGGGCCGACCGGAAGCGGCAAGACGACGACCCTCTACGCGGCGCTTTCCAGCATCAACAGCCCGGAGGTGAACATCATCACGATCGAAGACCCCGTCGAGTACCAGATCGAGGGGATCGGCCAGATCCAGGTGAACCCGAAGATCGACCTGACCTTTGCCCAGGGATTGCGTTCCATCGTCCGTCAGGACCCGGACGTGATCCTGATCGGCGAGGTGCGCGACCGGGAGACCGCCGAGATCGCGATTCAGTCGTCGCTTACCGGCCATCTCGTCTTTTCGACGCTCCACACCAACGACGCGTCCTCGGCGGTCACGCGCCTGATCGACATGGGGATCGAGCCGTACCTTGTCACCTCGTCGGTCATTGCGATTATTGCCCAGCGGCTTGTCCGGGTGCTTTGCCCGAAGTGCAAGGAGGCCTACATTCCCGACGAGGAGTCGCTTGTCAATCTGGGGATGGGCAGAAAAAACCATGATGATACGGTATTTTACCGGCGAACCGGCTGCGCGGCCTGCATGAATACCGGCTACCGGGGGCGGACGGCGATCTTCGAGGTGCTGATCCTCGATGATGCCATGAAACGAATGATTTTGAAGACTTCCGATTCCAACCAGATTCAGGACGAGGCCGTCCGGCGCGGAATGGCGACGCTGCTTGCCGATGGCGCCAAAAAGGTGCGGGAGGGGACGACGACGATCGAGGAGGTGTTCCGCGTGACCCGTATCCTGAAGCGGGAGGAAGACATCGAGGAAGCCGTTTAATTGGGGACAGCCACTAATAAGTTTATTAGTGGCTGTCCCCAATTAATAAAGGAGTGGAATATGAACGGAAATGAGCGCCGACAGACAGGACGACCGACCCCCCGTTTTTTACGGACGGGCGCGCTGCTGGGGTTTGTGTTTGCGCTCGTTTTTGGGGGTTTTCCCGTTTTTGGAGCGGAGCTGACGATTACCGAACAGCGGGCTCGCCCGGGTGAGGATCTCCGCGTTCCGCTGGTCGTCGATCAGGTGGACCGCCTCGCCGGCGTCAAACTTGTCATCAATTATAACAAGGAACTGCTCACGTTTAAAGGGGGCGCCCGTTCCAAAAGCACAGATTCGATGATGCACGTCATCAACGACAAGACCCCGGGCAAACTGATCGTAGTCATGGCGGCCGCCCGGGGCATATCCGGCAAGGATGTCACCCTGCTTACGCTTTTTTTCTCGCTGAAAAAGGGTTTGACCGATAATCGCGAAACCCTGATCGAAACGACGGACGTGCAATTGATGGGCGATGACCTGAAAGATATCCCCTGCAAGGCAAAATCAGGCAAAATCACCATAATTGGGGACAGCCACTAATAAACTTATCAGTGGCTGTCCCCAATTAATCGGTAAGCGTTTTCCAGAGATCTTCCTCACGAAGCGGATTGAAAACACGAACATTGCGGACGTTGAATGGCTGCTCGCCATTGTAGAGAACGGCGCCTGCTTTTGCGCGTGACCCCTCCAACGTATGGAACCATTCGATCTTACTGATGAAGTCCCTGGAAAATGTCGCGGCCGATTTTATCTCTACAGGTGTAAGCGCTCCGTTTTCGCGGATGAGAAGATCGACCTCGTTGCCGTGGGAGTCCCGGAAAAAATAAATTTCAGGTCTTATGCCCTTGTTGAGTGCGCTTTTCACTATGTCCGCGATAATCAGGTTTTGGTAAAGATTTCCGCGCAAAGGATCGCGCGAGGCCTGCTCGGCGGTGTGGATGCCGAGCAGAAAGGCGGCGAGCCCCACATCGGTAAAGAATATTTTGGGCGATTTGATTACCCGCTTTTGAACGTTCTTGAAAAACGGAGGGAGTTCGAACACAATATACGAGGCCTTCAGCACGGATAGCCAATTTCTGATTGAGGTGCTGGAAGCGCCTACATCATTGCCAAGTGATGCTAAATTGACAACCTGTCCCAGCCGTCCGGCCAGCAGGACGAGGAATTTTTGAAACTGCGAAAGGTCGCGTACTTGGATCAAGGCGCGCACATCGCGCTCAACGCAGGTTAGCAGGTAGCCATTGAAAAACCGGCGCGGTTCCATAGCCTCTTCGTGAAGCCTGGGGAAAAATCCGCGGTGGATCAAGTCGAAGGGATCCAGTGCGGGTCCGTAAGAGCGAAGTTCATGCAGCGAAAAAGGCCACAATGCCAGCATGGCCGTCCGCCCCGCCAGCGATTGGCTGATTGCTTCGTGAAGTTGCGGTTGATGGCTGCCGGTCAGGATAAACAGCCCGCGTTTTCGGGTTTTGTCAACTATTCCCTGCAGATAGGAGAGAAGTGCGGGAAGCCGTTGCACCTCATCGAGGATGCCTCCCTCCGGCATCTGAGCAAGAAATCCGCGCGGATCGGTTTCCGCCGCCATGCGGATATCCGGATCCTCCAGCGAAAAGTACGGCTTGTCCGGAAACGTCAGACGCGCTAACGTGGTTTTTCCCGACTGGCGCGGCCCCAGAACGGTAACCACCGGGTACTCCGCGGCGGAACGGAGCAGTTCTTCCGTGATGTCACGAGTAATCATGGGGGCATGATAGACCAATAATGTGTAAAAGGCAAGTTGAAAATCTGATTTGCACACAAAATATAGAGACACCGCCCCTATTTTTCAACTATCGTTGATAGCGAATCATATTTGTGGGCAGCGGCGCGACTCAGGATTTAGTATGGGAAGCGTCCCTATATTAATTCGGCGAGTTTGAACTTCTGCACCTTGCCGCTTCTGGTCATCGGAAAGCTCGCTACGATCTTGATATTGCCTGGCATTTTGTCGGGAGCGACGGTTGCTTGCAGGTAGTCAGCCACCTGCTGTTCAGTAAGGAGCGAGCCCTCCTTCAACCGCACCCAGGCTGCCGCCTCCTGCCCCTTTTCCGGATGAGGAAAGCCGAAGACCTGCGCCTCGGCGATTTCCGGATGTCTGTACAAAACATCTTCTATTTCCGATGGATAGATTTCCCGCCCGTCTCTGCGGATCACATCCTTCAGCCGTCCGGTGATGTATATATAGCCCCGTTCATCCATCCGCCCCAGATCCCCGGTATGGTACCAGCCGTCATGGTCGATGGCGTTTGCTGTTGCCCCCGGCATCCGGTAGTATCCCTGCATCAGAAAACCGCGGGTGCAGATTTCTCCGGGGATTCCCGCCGCCAGAGCTTCGCCGGTCTGCGGATCAACAATCCTGACTTCGTTGCATGCAAGGGAGGTGCCGATCGTCCCCACCCGCAGCTCCACGGGGTCGTCCGGATGAGTCATGGTCAGCCATGAACTGGCCTCGGTAGTTCCATAGGCCACGGCGATTCCGGAGACGCCCACGTCTTCCACCAGTTTCCGCATCAGTTCGACGGGACAGGGCGCTCCGCCGAGGACGCCTCTTTTGACCAGGGCCCATTCCTCCTTGCGGAATGCCGGGTTTTCCAGCAGGGCGATAAGCATGGAGGGAGAGCCGTAAATGGCCGTGCAGCCTTCTTCCCGAATGGCTTGGAGAATTTTCGGGGGGTCAAAGGCCGCGGCTGGCATGATCAGCGCCGCTCCCTGAATCAGGCTCGAAAGGGCGATGCAGGTATTTCCGAACATGTGAAAAAGGGGAAAGAAGAGACAAACCCGGTCGGCATGAGTCAAGCCCTGACGCTCGTTGGAAAAAATTGATTTGTTGAGGAGTCCGAGGTGAGCCAGCGTTACCCCCTTGGGCCGGCCCGTTGTGCCGGAGGTAAACATGATGGCGACCGGTTCCTCCGGATGAACCGCGGCGGCGGCGCTTTGAAAACGCTCCGGCGCCACGCTTGCCCCGCGCCCGGCAAGCTCCGTCCACGGGAGCATATTGGGGAAAATTTCCGCGGAGATGGCAATTGTCTGCTGCAGGAGGGGCAACTTATCCCTGATACTGCGAAGCATCTCCACATATTCCTGTCCCTCCATCCCGGCGGCCATGATGATGCCCCGGCATTCTGACTGCTCCAGAAGGTAGCGCAGATCGTCTTCCCGCGCTCCGGGATCGACGGGAACAACTACCCCCCCGATTGCGGCGATCCCGAGAAAGGCGATGATCCACTCCGGGATGTTCGGGGCCCACAGGGCAATCCGGTCTCCCTTTTCGAGCCCCAGCGCGATCATTCCCCGGGCCGTCTGCTCCACAGCCAGCCCCAACTGGCGATAGCTGCAACGCACCCCGCGTTCCCGATGGATCAGGGCATCCCTCTCGGGGTAGCGCTCGACGATTTCCCCCACCATCTGCCAGATAGTCTTTCGCACACATTCCATAGCCTGCCCCCATAAACAAGAAATTACGATTTCCGGATTTTTCAGTAGGGAATACCCCAGGAAGCCGGCAATGTCAAAAAAATTCTTGACTTGCCTGTTTGTAAAATAGGGACAGAAACCTATTTCTACTTGATTTCTTATAATGCTTCATATATTAAGCACCACAGCAAAATATCGATATAATGTTCTATATATGACACAATTAATGTCTAAGGGGAAACGGAGATGCTGTTTGTACTGGGTCGCTCAATTCGGGAGGCAAGAAAAAAACGGCGACTAACCCAGGCGGAGGTTGCAAAAGCGGTCGGAATTGGGCGCGCCTCCTTGGGGCGGCTGGAAGGCGGCGTGATTCCGGAAATCGGTATTCGGAAGGTTTTTCGGGTGCTGGATTTTCTCGACTTGGAGTTTAATGTTCGTTCTCGGGGCGCTCCGCCGACCTTGGAAGAATTGAAAAAGGACAGGGCGCCATGAGCAGGCTGAATGTCTGGATGCATGGGAAAAATGTCGGCGTCTTGGAGGGGCCGGATCCGTACGTGTTTGCCTATAATCCCGATGCGGCGTCCTCGCCGGTGGTTTCCCTGACCATGCCCGTCCGCCTGCAGAGTTGGACGGAAAGCGCCCTGCATCCGATTTTTCAGATGAATCTTCCTGAGGGCGCTATGCTGATCGCCATCCGGCAGGCGATCGCCAAGATCGCCCGGACGGACGATATCTCCCTTCTGAAGATCCTCGGGGGCTACCAGATAGGTCGAAACCGCTTCGTGTCGTCGGAGGGCGAGCCGTTTCCTGAAGCTGCCGGGGGGCCCTTGCCGAAGCCGGCGGAGTTAGAGTCTATCCTCAAATATCCCGATACGGCAGAACTTTTCCGAGAGCTTATGGCGCGGTTTCTCCTTCGGTCCGGCATCTCCGGCGTTCAGCCAAAGGCTATGATCGACCTCCGGGACAGGGTTACGTTCCGCTCCTCCTCTTATGTTGTGAAATCGTGGGGCGACGATTATCCCCAGTTGGCGGCGAACGAATACTTTTGCATGCTTGCAGCCGGGCGCTCCGGCCTGCAGACGCCGGAATTTCACCTCACAGACGACGGGCGTCTCTTCGTTATGAAGCGCTTCGACATCGGTGCGGATGGAAAATGCTTTGGTTTCGAGGACATGTGCGTCCTGCAGGGACTCGGTGCGGATCGTAAATACGACAGCACCTACGAGCGGATTGCTCGGTCCATTGCCCAGTTCGTATCGCCGCAGCACCGTGCTGGCGCACAGGAGGCCTTTTTCCAATCGCTTGTTCTTTCGACGGCGCTGCGAAACGGGGATGCGCACCTGAAAAACTACGGCATTATTTATGATGATGAGACCGGCGGCGATATTCGCCTTGCGCCGATCTACGATATAGTGACTACGGCCGCCTACCTCCCTCGGGATATCCCGGCCCTGTCGCTGGGCGGATCGAAAAAGTGGTGGCCAGGCGCCAAGTTGCGCAATTTCGGCGTCGTCCACTGCGGTTTGTCCCAGCGGACGATCCGGGAAATCTTCGACGCCGTATTGGGAGCAGTTGGTCAGACGAGAACGGATGTGCGGCAATATGCAGAAGACCGCCCGGTTTTTCGGGACGTTGCAGGGAAAATGCTCGCGGCTTGGGAAACCGGACTGGCCGCGTGCTCAATTGTCGGCAGCCACTAATTTTCTAACTGTTGAGGCAAATGCAAAACCCCTCCCCATTCTTGTCATTCCCGCAACGATTCTGATCGGGAACCATTATTTGGCTGTGCCCGGTTTCAGGAAGATGTCGGTTGTGAGGCGGGCGCCTCGGAGGGCGACGCTGCCCCGCTTCAGGAGGAAGGGCTGGTCCGTTTGCAGCAGGGAGGTTTCCGGAATGAAGACAAGCTCTTCCGTCAGTAGTTCCGCGTCTCCGGATGCGACCCGCACCTGGCCCGTGAAGCGTATCTGCTTTTCCCGGAAGAGAAGGACCGCTTTGACTGCGAAAATGCTTGTGAGTACGGCATCGTCATCGCGGAGCCTGATTGTGACGGGCGTGATTTCTATTTCCGCGATATTGCGCACGGGCAGGAGGGCGGAGAAGGTTTCGGCGGCAAACAGGCGCGTGAAATTAGGAGTTTTTCCAGGATGCGGAGACAGTTTGCCGGTAGGCGCAACGGTGGTTGGTATAGCGGTATAAATCTCGATGACCGTATTTTGAATCGTCGCCTTTCGGGTAAGGCCGGTGCTGAAAAACCCAAGTTTTCCCTTCCCGATGGCGAATCTGTCGGCAGTGATTGAGATCACCCGTCGGCCGTGGTACAGCTCGTAAAACCGCAAACCGTCTATTTGCGTTCGGTAAGCTGGCTGTAAGTTGGTCTTCGTTTGCACATTCGGCGCTTCGTTCTGCCAATAAAAAAAGGCCGCCCCGCCGGCTATGATAACCGCGGCAATCACCCCGAAAAGGATATTTTTCTTCATCGAGAATAGGACTGGAATGCTCATGGGGGCGCCTCGTGCGCTTTTTGCAAGGCGAGCGGGAAGACCTTCGAATTTATCCGCATCCCGACCAAGTCGTCATTCCCGCCTGCGCGGAAATGACGGGGGGGACATTTTTCTGAGGTCTCGCGGGGCGTTGCCGAAAGATCCCGTCGCATCGTCGTCGTAAAATCCGCGTCCTGATGGCGACACCCTATACTGTCGGCCTTCCGTAAGTCAATCGATAAAATTCCTCTTCTTGCGGCCAGCTTTCGACAAGAGTGATAGTTATTAGTCTCTTGACACGTTGTTACAGGCTGTGTTAGCTCGTTTTTGCAGAGGATATTCACGGCGCCTTTTGGGCTTTGCGCCGAGATGGAACAATAACCCGTTGGAAGACGATGCATGAATAACGAGAATAGCAACCAGGGACGAAGGTCGTTTCTTGCCGAAATGGAGCCCTATTTCGAGCGCGACGAGTCGCAGGTCGTGCTTAATCTGGCGCAGGCAAGGCTGAAAAGGATTCCCGATGATCTCGATGCCCGGATTGCGATTTGCCGCGTCTGGCTGCAGCAGGGGCGCATAGACGAGGCCCGCGATCTGCTTGGCGAAATGGAGGACATCCTGTCCGGCCTTTCCCGCCTCTATGCCTGCATGGGCGATCTTTACACAAAAAAAGGGCTCGCAGACGAAGCGGAGCTGTTTTATCGAAAGTTCACCGCCCTGAATCCGGCCTCGGCTCCGGCGCTCGATTCGGCAGATAGACTGAAGGAAATAGGGGCGCTTGCCGAAGCGGAGGGCTATGAACGAGAGGAGCCGGAGGGGGAAAACTCTGACACGTTCCCCGATTTTGGGACAGTGACCCTGGCCGAGCTTTATATCCGCCAGGGCCATCTCCCGATGGCTGAAGAGATGCTGGAGAAGATAACCGGTCGCGATCCCCAAAACGAGCGGGCGGGGGCGCTGCTGCAGGATGTCCGCGCCCGTCTTGGCAAGCAGGCGGGCGGGCAAAAAAATGCGGGCGTCATAATTGAGCTTGAGCGCTGGCTGGAAAATATAGGGAATTTATGTCGCCATGCAGCCTGAACCGGATGTCTATAAAAAGCGAGCAGGGCGTCTTCGCAGCCTTGCGGAAGCGGATTGTCTGATTATTTTCGACGAAAGCAATATCCGTTATCTGACCGGGTTTACCGGCGGCGACGGGGCGCTGCTGCTTGGCCCTGACTGGACGACCCTGCTGGTGGATGGTCGTTATATAACGCAGGCTGGACTTGAGACAAAGAATCTGGAAATAAGCGAGTTCAAAAACCGGACAGAGGCAATATCCGCCGTTTTTCAAAAGCGGGGCGCCATTTGCATAGGTTTTGAGTCTTCAGTCGTTACCTATGGAGAATATCTGCGACTGCGGGATTCGCTGCCGCGGGCAACGCTTCAGCCCTTGGGCAGCAGCCTCGATTTACTGCGGGCCGTCAAGGACGATGCCGAAGTGGGCGAGATAAAAAAGGCAATCCGGGTAGCAGAAAAAGCATTGACAGATGTAATTAGTTTGATTAAACCGGGCGTCACGGAAGCGGAGCTCGCCTACGAGCTTGAATACCGGATGCGTCGGGGCGGCGCGGAAAGGATGTCCTTCGAGACGATTGTCGCGACGGGACCGGATGCGGCCCTTCCCCACGCAACCCCGGGAAGGCGCAGGGTGGCTGCCGGGGATTTTGTCCTGATCGATTATGGCGCGGTTGTTAACGGATACCATTCGGATGAGACGCGGACTTTTTGTGTCGGTTCTCCCTCGCCCGAACAGCGGGAGGCTTACCAGCTCGTTAGGGAGGCTCATGACCGCGCTCTCGGGGCAATCCGGGCGGGCGTTTCCTGCGGCGAGATAGACGAAGTTGCCCGATCTTTTCTCGCTGAGAACGGGCTTGCCCGGTATTTTTCCCATGGCACAGGTCATGGCGTGGGGCTGGAGATTCACGAGCCGCCCCGGCTGTCGGCGGGCAGAGCGGAAATCTTGGAGGCCGGGATGGTGGTTACGGTCGAGCCGGGGGTTTATTTCCCCGGGGAATGGGGCATCAGGATCGAGGATATGGCGCTTGTGGGGAAGGATAGCTGCGAGGTTTTGACTACCCCGGGCGTTGGTCTTGTGGAGCTTTAGCCTCCTTGTTTGTTTTCTTCGGGGCGATGACTTTAAGGGGAGTTTCTTACAAAAACAGGATGATGAATTATGAAAATATTTCCGGATGATCTGCTGTACAGTCGCGAGCATTTCTGGGTACGGGTGGATGGTGATCTGGCAACGATCGGTCTTACGGATCATGGCCAGGATAAACTGGGAGAGATTGTTTCGCTGGATCTTCCCGAAACGGACTCGTACGTCGAATGGAACGAGCCGTTCGGGAGCATTGAATCTTCCGGGGTCACAATTGACCTGATAGCCCCGGTAAGCGGCGTTGTGATGAATGTCAATGACGATATTACCGACGATGCGGGCGTTATCAACAGCGATCCCTATGATACCGGCTGGCTGCTGGTGGTGGAGATGGAGGATCAGTCAGAACTGGACGATCTCCTCGATGCCGCGGCTTACCAGGATTTTGTGCTCCAGGAGGGCGATCTCGATTAGCCGGCGTTATCGGCTCAAAACAGCCGCAGAATTGGAAAAACAAGACGCAATGGATATAAAATCCGTAATCAAGGAAGAGGTGCTTGCCCATCAGGCGTATCCGGTAGAAAACGCCCGGTATCCGGTCAAGCTCGATGCGAATGAAAATCCGCTGACGATTTCCGCAGGGTTGCGGGCGGAGTTTGCGGCCCGGCTTGCGGAAATTTTCCTCAACCGCTATCCGGAGGCGGGCGCGCCAAGCTTGTCTGGCCGCTTTGCCGAAAGTTTCGGCGTTAAGCCGGAGCAGGTCATTATCGGCAACGGTTCAGACGAACTGATTCAGATTCTCTGCAGTGCGGTGGCCCGTCCGGGGGCTGAGGTCATGATTCCGACGCCGACTTTTGCTATGTACCGCATCTCTCCGGTTAATGCCGGGTGCCGGGTTGTGGAGGTCCCGCTCGACGGCGCGTTTGATCTTGACGTCGCCGCGATGAGCGCGCAGAGCAAAGCGCACCCCCCGGCCCTCGCCTTTCTGGCCTCGCCCAACAATCCCACCGGAAATTGCTTCAGCCGTGACCGCATTGCAGCGATCATTGAAAGTTTCCCCGGCATTGTCGTTGTTGACGAGGCGTACCAAAACTTTTGCGGGCAAACATTTTTGCCGCTCCTTGCAAAATACGATAATCTGGTGATTCTTCGCACCCTGTCGAAGATAGGCTTTGCCGCGGCCCGCCTCGGCCTCCTCGTCGGCAGCCCCGAACTGGTTTACGAGCTAAACAAGGTGCGGCTTCCCTATAATCTCAGTGCGCTTTCCCAGGCGGCTGCCGGTTTCTACCTCGATCATGAAGAGGTATTCCTGAAACAGGCAGAAGAGATTCGCCTCTGGCGGGAGGAGCTTTATGCCGAGTTGCTGGCAATAGCCGGGATAAAGCCGTGGCGTTCCGATGCAAATTTCATTTTTTTTAGTTGCGATTTCGATTCCGATCGTATATACAGCGAACTCTTAGCGGGAGGAGTTCTTGTCAAGAACTTCAATATGCCCGGAAGGATTAAGAACTTCATGCGCGTTACCGTCGGTACGCCTGAAGAAAACGGTATTTTTATAAAAAAACTGAAAGAAATTTTACAACAGTTAGGGGCGTGATCCACAAATAATTGAAAAAATGGCGGTTTACGGCACAGCCTGAAAAGGCGAGGGGCCGTGCTGCCTTTTTTTATGCCGCTTTTCCGCTGGCGCCCGGCGTTATTTTTTGAATTTACAGCCCTCCGCTAGCGGTTTTTCAGCAAAAAAGAGAAAATCCGTATTTTCATTACAGGTGTTCCGGTGCAAGCGGCTATCTTGCGGATCGCTCGATAGTTGCCGATAACGTCATTTAAACGAAAAGGAGAAGGAACTTTGGAAGTAAAGGTATTTGACAACGATGTAGAAAAGGCATTGAAGATCCTGAAGAACAAGCTTTCCAAGAGCGGGCTGTTTAAGGAATTGAAACTGCGCCGCGCCTACGAAAAACCTTCGGTGAAGCGCAAGCGCAAGGCCATCGAGGCGCGTCGGCGCCTGGCCAAGGTGCAGAGACGCAAGATTTTTTAAGAAAAGAAAAACGAAAATAATGGCTGAAAAACAATATGTAGTGGATGCCCTCTCCATTGAGGAGTCATGGCGCATATTCCGGATCATGGCGGAGTTTGTGGATGCCATCGAGACCCTTACCGGGGCCAAGCGCGCGGTCAGCATTTTCGGCTCGGCCCGAACGAAGCCCGGCGATGTCTATTACGAGAAGGCCGAGAAGCTCGCAGGTTTGCTTGCGAAAGGCGGGTTTGGCGTAATAACCGGCGGCGGACCCGGCGTGATGGAGGCGGGAAACAAGGGGGCGGCGGAGGCCGGCGGGCAGTCGGTGGGGATGAACATCCGCCTGCCCTATGAGCAAAAGCCTAATATTTACGCCAACGTAAGTATTGACTACAAGTACTTTTTCATTCGCAAGGTCATGTTCGTCAAGTACTCCGTCGCCTATGTAATCATGCCCGGCGGTTTTGGAACTATGGACGAACTCTTCGAGGCGTTGACCCTGATCCAGACGAAACGGATAAAGAGTTTCCCCGTTATCCTGATGGGGAGCGAATACTGGCGGGGGCTTGTGGACTGGCTTCGGGAAACGATGCTGCCAGCCGGCAAAATTTCCGCCCACGATCTCGACCTTATTCAGGTTATAGACGAGCCGGAGGATGTTTTCCGGTATATCGAGAAGTACGTAATCATATAGAAACCCCAATAGACGTCCCGGTTTGCGCCTGAACGCCTCCTTACCAGTAAAGCGTCGCTTTTCTTATGGCTGCTCACAAAGAAGATGCCGTTGAGGCTTCGTCCTTCAAAGAGGTCATCGCCGAACTTGCCAGGGGCAAGGCGGCGCCTCCGTGCTTTCTGCTCTACGGAGAAGAGGAATTCCAGCTTCAGGATGCCCTGGACAAGATTGTCGATACGCTGCTTCCCGTTGTCAAAGAGCGTGATTTCAATCTCTTTGCGACAGACGGCGAGCACGAGGATGTGGGCGCCCTTTGCGAAGCGCTGATTACCCCGCCGCTTTTGCCGGGGCGAAAAGTCGTGATCGTTAAAAATACCCGCCTTTTTGACTCTAAAAATAATCTTCCCCAGCTCATTTCCCGAATACGGGAGCGCCTGGAATCCGACCCGGTGCGGGCCACTGCCGAGTTCATGCAGTTTCTGGCGCTTGCCGGTTTGCAACTGGATGACCTTCGGGACGGAGGCTGGCGGAAAATGGATGACGAAGGGTGGCAGAAACTGGTTCCCGGCGACGACGGGGGGCAAAGGGAGGCGTGGCTTCCCCGGATTGTGGAAATTGCGGTTGACAGAAAAGCCGCGCCCGTTGTCAAAAGGCCGGATGAAGCAGAGCGACTGGAGAGGATTTTATCCGGGGGCATGCCGGCGGCCAATCATCTCATTTTGACGGCGCCCGGGGCTGATCGTAGAAAAAAGCTATTTAAAACAATTGCCGCCGTCGGGCGGATTCTCGTTTTCGAGAAGATAAAAAAAGAGCTGAAACAGCAGCAAACGGTTATGGAACTGGCCGCCGCCAGCCTTGCCAGGAGCGGGAAAAAGATTTCCGGCGGCGGTTGGGAAACTCTCGGGAAAAAAACCGGGTTCAGTCTGCGGGAGTCGCTGGGGGCAATAGAGAAGCTGATTACATACGCCGGCGAGAATGCCGTGATCGAGGCTGCCGATGTGGAGGCCGTCGTCGGCAGGACCAAGGAGGATGTGATCTTCGCACTGACTGGGGCTATCTCTGCAAGAAAACTGCCAGACGCTCTTACAGCGCTGCGGGAGCTGCTTGAACAGGGCGAGGCGCCGCTGATGATCTTTGCGATGCTGACCAGGGAAATCCGGCTGCTGCTGCAGGCGAGGCTTTTGATCGATGCGGGACGACTCAAATCATTCAACGCCAATACGACGGACTACGGGCGTTTCCAGAGGCTTATCTATCCGTCCCTGAAGCAGCCGCAAGCGGAGGATCAGCTCGATCTCGTCTCGCAGCACCCGTTTGTTGTTTTTCAGGCGCTAAAGAATGCGGCGCGTTTCACCCGCCGGGAACTGATCGCTTATCTGGGGCTGCTCGCCCAGACCGATCTGGAACTCAAATCAACCAACCTCCCGCAGCCGTTGCTCCTGGAGCGTTTTCTTGTTTCCTCCTGCCGCCCCGGGCTCAAAGTTTCCTGAGGGCGGCGAGGGCAAGCCGTTTATGCCGGGAGAGTCGGCGCGCCGGGCCCTTCTTTTTCGTCTTGTCGTCATCCTCGTCTTCGTCTATTTTTCTTTTGTAGAGCTGGTCTTGAAAAGGGAGTGCCACTTTGGCCTCCTCCGCCGATGAAGGTGTTTCCTCCAACAGGGCCTCGAAGGTTGATGAGGAGATTACGCTTTTGCCCCGATGGGCGGCGTGAGTGGCGATTTCTCGATCCGAGGTGACAACCGTTATCTCCTCTTGCCCCGTCTCGGCAAGCCTTTTTATCACCTCGTCGGCCTTTTCTCCAATGCGGGAATAGATGATTTCCACCCCTTCGGAGCGGTCGCGCTCCTCGTTCGGCGAGCCGCCGATCCAGCCGTCAAAGACCACGGTAATCGAGTGGCCGCGGTTTTTTCGGTACGCAGCAAGGCTGCGGATGAGCGCCTTGCGTCCCGCTTCCAGGCTTATCCGTTCATACTGCCGGAAGCTGGACTGCCGGATCAAATTATAGCCGTCAATGATTATGCGCATCGTGTTTCCGGAATCATTAATTTGTTGTATGCCCGCGCCGGCTGTGTTATACGCCTCCGAGCGTAATCCCGATTACAGCAAACGACGGGAGTCTTTCATATCACTATGCCTGAATTGATTCAATCCGAAATAAAAATAGGGAGGTAGGAAGCAGATGGAGATCAAGAATATTTGTGTTTTGGGCGCCGGGCTGATGGGAAATGGTATCACCCAGGTATGCGCGGAGGCGGGTTTTCAGGTCAAGATGCGGGATATCGAGCAGCGCTTTATCGACAACGGCATGAACAATATCCGCAAGAATCTTGCCCGTGATGTCCAGAAGGGGAAGAAGACACAGGCGCAGGCCGATGAGATTCTGGGGCGCATAAAACCGGTGCTGGATCTGAAGGAGGCCGCCGCCGATGCGGATGTCGTCGTCGAGGTCGTCGTTGAGGTCATGAACATCAAAAAGCAGGTCTATGCAGAGTTAGAGGCGATAGTTTCCGATAAATGTCTTTTCTTCACCAATACTTCAGGACTCAGTATAACCGAGATGGCGGCGATTACCAAAAGGCCGGATCGTTTCATCGGCACGCACTTTTTTAACCCGGTTCCGGTGATGCGCCTGCTGGAGATCATCCGCGGCTATGAGACGTCCGAGGCAACCCTCGCTGTCGCGAAGACCTGGGGGGAAAAGCTCGGCAAGGAGTGCATAGTCGTCAAGGAGGCCCCGGCGTTTGTTGTCAACCGGATATTGTGTCTGATGCTCAACGAGGCCTTTTTTGTCCTTGGCGAGGGGCTGGCGACTCCGGAGGATATCGACAAGGGAATGGTGCTTGGCTGCAATCATCCGATTGGACCGCTGGCCCTGTCGGATCTGATCGGCAACGATACGCTGCTCCATGTTATGGAAGGGCTGCATAAGGAGCTGGGGGACAAATACATTCCCGCGCCGCTGCTTGTCCAACTGGTTCGCGCCGGCCGTCTCGGCCGGAAGTCGGGCAAAGGGGTCTATGATTACACGGCGAAGTGAAATATCCGAATAGCAGGTCTCTGCTGCCGGCGGCGCTGCAACTGGGAAGGGTTCCCCGGCTTTTATGAAATCGGGAAGGGAGAGACAAAATGGATTTTGAATTTACCGAAGAACAGAAGATGCTCAAGGATATGGCCTATCGTTTTGCCCAGGCGGAACTGGCGCCGGTGGCGCAGGAATGCGACTTGGAGGAGAAATACACGCCGGAGATTCGCAAAAAGGCGGCGGAAAACGGCCTGGTCGGCGCCTGGATAGCGGAGGAATACGGGGGCGCCAATGCCGGCATTCTCGGCAATGCCATTATTACCGAGGAACTTTCCAAATTCGACATGGGCATCGGCCTCAATATTACCTCCGCGTCTTTTGGCTGCGAGGCCATTTACCAGTACGGATCGGAAGAACAGAAAAAACGCTATCTTCCCCCTGTCTGCCGGGGCGAGCAGGTAAGCGCCGGCGCCTTTACGGAGCCGAATGCCGGGACGGATGTCGCCGGATACAAGACGCGGGCGGTGAAAGACGGCAGCGACTATGTGATCAACGGCAACAAGATGTTTATCACCAATGGCACGGTATGCGATTTCATGGTCACCCAGTGCATCACCAATCCGGAGGAGAAAAAGCACAACAGTTTCAGCCTGATTGTCATCCCGGCCGACGCCCCGGGGGTAACCCGCAACAAGATCCACGGCAAGATGGGGATCCGCGCCAGCGCCACGGCGGAGATTGCCCTGGAGGATGTGCGTGTTCCCCAGACGAACCTGGTCGGAAGAGAAGGCAACGGTTTCAAGCAGTTGATGCATTTTTTTGATACCACCCGGGTGATGGTGTCCGCCCAGGCCCTGGGGCTGGCCGAGGCCTGTCTGGAGACGAGCATCAAATACGTAAAAGAGCGCACCGTCTTTGGCGCGCCGTTGGGCGCCTACCAACTGACGCAGAAGAAGCTGACCGAAATGGCAATCAGGATCGAGGCGCTGCGGGGGCTTGTATATAAAGCGGCCTGGCTGATCGACGAGGGACGTCCCGATTACATGCTGGCCGCGATGGCGAAATTTTTCGGCGGCGAGACTGCGGTCTTCTGCGCCAATTACGCCGTCGAGCTGCACGGCGGTTACGGGTATATCGAGGACTACGCGGTGCAGAAGTGGTATCGGGACGCCAAAATCCTCGAGCTGTACGAGGGGACGAAAGAGGCGGAGATCATGACGATCGGCCGCTATCTGCAGGCAAGATAAGGGCAGGCGGATTTATACGGCAACAAGCGGCGCGGCGAGGATGTTTCTCATCGCGCCGATTGTTGTCTGATAGCTATCGCTTTTGAAGATCGCGTTTCCGGCGACGAAAACATCTGCGCCGCAAGTGGCAATGGTACGAAGATTATTCAGGGAAACCCCTCCATCTACCTCCAGTAGCGCCGGGGACCCCGTGCTTTTGAGCAGCTCCCTGGCCGCGCGGATTTTGGCAAGGGAGCTTTCGATAAACTTCTGCCCCCCGAAGCCGGGGTTGACGCTCATAATCAGCAGCAGATCGATCTCCGGCAGGATTGGTTCGACCAGACAAAGAGGCGTGGCCGGGTTTACCGAAACGCCGGCCTTGAGCCCCTGTTCATGGATCAGGCCAAGCAGCCGATGCAGATGCGCCGTCGCTTCGACATGGACGGTGAGCCAGTTGGCCCCCGCCTGCGCGAAGGCTGCTACGTAGCGCTCGGGATTTTCGATCATCAAATGGACGTCAAAGGGCAGGGTCGTTGCCTTGCGCAGGGAGGAGATCAGCCCTGGGCCGATGGTGATATTCGGGACAAAGTGGCCGTCCATGACATCTATGTGGAGCCAGTCGGCCCCTGCTGCCTGCACCGCGGCGATTTCCTCGCCGAGTCGGCTGCCGTCCGCGGAAAGTATCGATGGCGCAATAATTTTCATCCTGCTTCTCCTGTTGCTTTCGTTGCGAGCTTGAATAACGACCGTCATTCCTAATTCACGCTGCTATTGAAGTTGCCTCAATAATCAAAGAATATTCCCAGTCTGTCATTATTATATCCCCCCTTTTTAGCTAATCTCAGGTTCACCAAATATGATCCTCGAGGTGTTACGAGTATAGAAAGAAGGCGGTTATATGTCAAGGCAACATGCACCAGGGCAAAAAAATAAATATTATGCGGCTGTTAGTTACATAAATAAAATCAGATATTTTTGCGGAGAGCAAATTCACCGTGGACGTTGCTTCCTTGCGATTCACCGATAGCCGTGATATGCGGCAGGCCGGTAATTGATTTTTGGAAGGGGAACGTCTTGCTTTACCATTTTTCTGATTGTTCGCTGGGTGATTGTTTTAAATGTGGTCGTTAGCCTACAACGTGCTGCTCTTTTTTTTCGCCATTTTCGCCCTTCCCTATTATGGCCTGAAGATGTTGCTGACGGGGAAGTACCGCCGCTCACTGGGGCCGAAATTGGGCTTGAGCCACACCGATGACTTAAAATCTTTTACGGGGAGGCCGAGGATCTGGGTGCATGCGGTGTCCGTCGGCGAGGTGACGGCGGCAGCCCCGATTATTCGGGAGCTTTATGCCCTTATGCCCGAAGCCGGCATTGTGCTTTCGACAAGTACGGAAACGGGGCGGCAGATGGCCGAAAAACTGGCCATGGGCGCCACGCTCATCTACTATCCCCTTGATATCCCCTGCGTGGTCAAAAAGGTTCTGGATTATGTACGTCCCGATGTTTTTGTCCCGGTGGAAACGGAGGTATGGCCCAATTTCATCGGGCTCTGCCGCAGGCGGGGGACCCGCGTGGTCATGGTCAACGGCAGGCTCTCGCCCCGTTCCTTTGCCCGTTACTACCAGACCTGTTTTTTCTGGAAGGGGGTCTTCGGCGGGATTGACAAAGCCGGAATGATTTCCGCGGTTGATGGGGAAAGAATAGGGCACCTCGGGATGGACCGTTCCCATATAACAGTTATGGGAAATGCCAAATACGACGGTTTCGCCGCCGCCGCCACTCCGGAATTGCAGAAAGAAACAGCCGGCCGCCTCGTGATGGAGACCGGCGCCAAAATCCTCGTCGCGGGCAGCACGCATGAAGGGGAGGAAGCTGTGATTTTGGATGTTTATCGCCGGTTGCGGGAGTACCGTCCCGAGCTTATGCTGATCATTGTCCCGCGTCATGTCGAACGGGCGGCGGCGGTTGCCGAGCTGCTGCGCCGGGCAGGTTTTATGGATTTTATCCGGATGTCGCAGATAAACGCCGGCAAGAGGCGGGAAGGCGAACGAATTGTTCTTGTCGATGTGATCGGCGAACTCTTCAAGATATACAGCCTCGCCACGGTTGTTTTTTGCGGGGGAAGCCTGGTCAAAAAGGGCGGGCAGAACATCCTTGAGGCCGCCGCCTGGGGGAAGGTCGTCTTTCATGGCCCCTATATGGACGATTTTCGCGACGAGGAAACGCTGCTTGGCGCGGCGGGGGCCGGAATAACCATCCACAGCGCGGAGGAACTCTACGCCGGCATCTGCGGGCTGCTTGATAATCCAGTACTTCTCCACGAAAAGGGGGAAGCGGGGCGGCGGGCGATTGCGACGGCCCGCGGCGCCTCAGCCCGCTATGCCGAGCTTGTCAGGCAGGCGCTTTGAAAGATTCAAGTTTCGACGCCCGGCGCCGAAACTGTCTGTTATCCTTCGGCCCGCTTCAGATATTCGTTCCACTTGCCGTCCACCCATTTCTGCATTTTCCCTAATTGTTCCATGCTCATCTTCTTGAAACGTCCCTGTTTTTCGATGTACTGCACAAGCGGCGCGCGGGTCCCCTTTTCCGCGAGCGTTTTGCTGCGGCCGGTGAGGCGGAACTTGCCGTCCTCGATCTCGTAAAGGACAACGACGCTGGTCTCGACGGCAAGTCGGCCGAGCTTGACGGTATCCTTTGGTGGAAATACCCAACCGGGCGGGCAGGGGGCGGATATCTGCATGTACCTGGTTCCCTTTATCCTTTTGGCCTTGACAAACTTGTCGTAGAGGTCAACCGGGTAGGAGGGGGACATCATTGCCAGATAGGGGATGTCGTGGGCCTCCATGATCTTCATCATGTCCTTTTTGTTCTGCTGTTTCGTCAGCACCGGGGTGGTCGTCGTCAGCGCCCCGATCGGCGTGGCGCTGGAGCGCTGAGTGCCCGTATTCATATAACCTTCGTTATCGTAGCAGACATAAATGAAATCAGTCCCCCGTTCGGCAGCGCCGGAGAGGGCCTGTAAGCCGATATCGAAGGTGCCCCCGTCGCCGGCCATTGCGACCACCGTCGTGTCGGTGCGGTTCATCGCCGCGAGGCCGGCAACGAGACCGGAGGCCGAGGCGGCGGTGCTGGCAAAGGTGCAGTTCAGGCAGGGCACATTGACCGAGGTCGTCGGGTAGAGGCCGTGCAGAACCGTAAGACAGCTCGCGGGGATCGTCATTATGGTGTTTTCCCGGAGAGCCTTCAGGATGTAGCGGTAGGCAAGGGACAGACCGCAGCCCTGACAGGAGCGGTTCCCGGGCAGTATGTATTCCTTCTGATTGACATTAAAGAGTTTTTCCGGCATTTTTTTACTCCGTTACACAGTTAAGCCAGGTCTGCCGTTCCCGCGTTCCGCTTGCGATATCGGCAAGCGAAGCCCGGACGGCTTCGGCAAGTTCAGCGGCTTTCACATCGCGGCCGCCCAGGCCGGCAATGTAGTTATGCACGGGCGCGTCTATCCCCGTGCCGTAAAGGGCCGCCTTGAGATCGGCTGAAAGGGCGCCTTCGTATCCGTAGCTGACGTTCTTCTCAAAGATGACAATGGCGGGCGCCTTTTTGAGAACTTCGCGCACCTCCTGGCGGGGAAACGGCCGGTAAGCCCTGATGCCGACCACGCCGGCGCGGATTCCCCCCTCCCGGAGGAGGTCTGCCGCAGCGGTCGCCTCGGACGCGAGCGAACCCATGCCGACGATACAGACCTCGGCATCGTCTGTTTTGTAACTCCAGAGCATCCCGCCGTGGTCGCGACCGAAGCTCTCCGCGTATTCGCGATTGGCCGCAACGATTATCTCCCTTGCCCCCTCCAGCGCGTTCTGGAGTTTCCAGCGAAACTCCATGTAGCCATCCCGGAGGATGCCCAGGTCGTCTCTTCTCTGGCTGGGGAAGATGACGGGATTGATATTCCGGGGCTCTTCCGGGGAGAGAAACGTATGGGGTTTGTAGGGGGGCAGAAATGCATTCACCTTTTCGGCGTCGGGGATTTCCACAGGCATCATCGTGTGGGAAAGGACGAAGCCGTCGTAACAGACCATAACCGGGCAGTAGGCCTGCTCGGCGATCCGGTAGGCCTGGATGACGGTGTCGATGATCTCCTGATTGTCCCGGCAGTAGAGCTGAATCCAGCCGGTGTCCCGCTGGGCGATCGAGTCCTGCTGGTCGTTGAAGATCGACCAGGGGGCGCCGACGCCGCGGTTGACGACGCAGGTGACGATGGGCAGGCGGGAGCCGGCGGCCCAGTGGAGTTGTTCGTGCATGTAGAGGAGGCCGTGCGAAGAGGTCGAGGTGAAGACGCGGGCGCCGACGGTGGCGGCGGCAACGCAGACGGTCATGACGGAATGTTCGCTTTCCACCCGGACATACTCGGCCTTCAGTTCTCCCCGCTCGATCCATTCGGCAAGCGTTTCGGTAAGCGAGGTGGAAGGGGTGATCGGATAGGCCGAGATTACCTGCACCTTACAGAGCTTGACGGCGGCCGCCGCCGCCTGATTTCCGGTTAGAATTTTGACTTCACTCATTTTTCGCCTCCTCGTGCATGACCATCGCAATCGCCCGGGCGGGGCACTCCTCGGCGCAAATCCCGCACCCCTTGCAGTAATCGAGATCGATCCGGATGGGGTTGCCGGTGATGACCACCCCTTCCGGGCAGTACAGCCAGCAAAGATAACAGGCGGGGCGATTCTTCAGCGAGGCGATGCACTTGGCCGGGTCGATAACCGGGGTTGAGTCGCGCCAGTCGCCGGTTCGTCCGGCTTCGCCGATGGCCGGCCGGCACATGGCCGAGATATTGTCGTCTTTTATTTCCATAGCTTACCTTTCTTAAAATAGGGACAGAAACCTTATTTCGGTCGCGAAATAGGGGCGCTGCCCCTATTTATTGTCTCTTCGAATGCCGCCCTCAGCGCGGCAATGTTTGTGGTCGCCGCCGTTCCGGACAGTTTCCATTTGAGCCCCTTTTCCATAGCGGCAAGCGACACCAGCCCCGACGCCTTGGCAAAGACGCCGAGCATCGGGGTGTTGACGATCGGCGCCCCCTCCTTGAAGAGATGAAACCGGATGGCAATCTCCGCCGCATCCAGCGTGGCCGTGTTGCCGTCCCTGCCGATTTCCTCCGCGCTCTTGGCGGTGTTGACAATCAGCAAACCCCCCGGCTTCAGCGAGCCCGTGATGTCAACCACGTCAAACAGCGACGGGTCGAGAACGACGGCGATGTCCGCCATCCCTATCTGCGAAAATGTTCGGATCGGGGTATCGGAAATGCGGGTTGAGGCCGTAAGCGGCGCCCCGCGCCTTTCGGGGCCGAAGGTGGGGGCGGAGGTGACGCCTTTGAACCCGTGCAGATAGGCAGATTCGGCCAGTATCTGCGCGGCGATGACTACCCCCTGACCGCCGCGGCCATGCCAGATAACTTCATACATATTGTTCTCCCTTAGAATAATTCATCTTTGTTGTCCTGCTCTTCCTCTGCCCTTTCCCTCCCCCGGGGGAGAAGGGAAATATTGACGGCATATTCTCCAAAAACAAAAAGGCCATGGATTGCAAACCCATGGCCTTAGGATACGTTAACTTGTGGGGGGCAGTACTCTATCCTGAAAGCGACGGGTGCTGGGCGCGACCCAGCCCGAGAAGGACGAGGCCAAGCAGGAGACCCGTACCAGGTCCGCTTTGCTTCCTGCATTCCCCTGTCATCTTTGTGTGCGTTTTCATCTTGTTCCCCTGGAAAAAGTTGGCCGACCTTAGAACAAAAGCGACTGGCTGTCAACCGGAAATTTGGTTAATCCATAAAACGGTACTTCAAGAGTGTAAACAGCGCGGAGATGCCATGCCTCCAGGTGATTTTTTTCCCTTCCGCATAGCTGCGGCCGTAGTAGGAGATGGGAATTTCATAAACCCGCCAGCGTTTGTTTTTGCAGATCTTTGCCGTCAGTTCCGGCTCGACGGAGAAACCGTTCGATTTTATCTTTATTGTTTCAATAACTTCCCGGCGGAACATCTTGTAGCAGGTCTCCATGTCGGTGAGCGTGGTGTTGTAGAGGACATCGGTCAAAAGGGTGAGCAAGCCGTTCCCCAGTTTGTGCCAGAAGAGGTGGACGCGCTGCGGTTTTCCCCCGGAAAGGCGGGAGCCGTAAACGACATCGGCGACACCGGCATTGATCGGTTTGATCATTTCGACAAACTCCTGGGGGTCATACTCCAGATCGGCGTCCTGGATCGTCGCGATTTTACCCGTGACATGGCCAAATCCGGTGCGCAATGCCGCCCCTTTACCCATATTGCGGCCGTGAAAAACGGTTTTGACGCGACTGTCGAAGGCTGTCTGTCTGAGCAATTCGGCGGTTCCATCCGTCGAGCCGTCGTCAACGACGATTACCTCCATTACAAAATCGAGGTTCAGGACCTGTCCAATAACGGGAAGGATCGTCGTTTTTTCATTGTAAACGGGGATAATGACAGAGAGTATCTTTTCCATTTACCTCACCTGAAAACGAAGTTTAATGTTCACAAAACGAAGTTTAACGGCCTCGTAAAAAGTCCCAACTTCCCTCCCTCTTGATGGGGGAGGGTTAGGGTGGGGGTGATAAGCTACTGTATTGCCGTCTGTTCTTTTCCCCTCCCCTTCATCCCCTCCCGCCAGGGGAGGGGAAAATTGACTTTTTACGAGTTCATCAAGGTTAACGTTCATAAAGGCCGTCCCGGACGCGACGGAGCGCGTCCCTTCAGTCTTAATCAGTTGGGGGAGGGGCGATGCCGCATGTTCAGCCCTTTATGCGCCCCTGCTTGCGTTTTGACGACAAATTTTTCCTTGCCGGCGCTCTGACTGACGCCGCAGTTTTTTTGCTCAAGCCTCCCCAATTGCCGTCCGGCGGGTTGGCGATCATAAAGAACAGAAAGATAATGGAGGGCCATAACTGGATATACAGGCGATTGAGCGACGTCGCGATATGGTATTCCAGGGGGAGCGGGGTGAGCAGGTAAACGGTAAAGTATCCGCTCAGCATCAGGATCAAAATGGCAGAGGTGCAGATGACGCCGCTTTGGTTCCGTTGGTCGTGATTGATGCCCGCAAACCAGAGCCAGGCGGCCGGCAGCAGGATGCTGACAGCGCCGGGGGCAAGTTTCATGCCGACACGCAGATCGACCGGCCCCTTGGTGAAGTTGATCCCCGTGATGAAAAAGTCCCGGGCGATTGCTCCATAGCGACCCCCGTCGGTAAGTTTTGACCATATCGTTTCCCCGGCGGCGAGTCCCGTTGTCAGGTCGTTAGCCGGCGCGAGCTGCATTTTGAAGTAGATCACGAAAAGCAGAACCGGCAGCGCCCCGGCCAGAAACCAGCCGCAGCTCGTCGCGGCCCCTTTCCAGCCCCCCTTAAAGGCGGTTGCCGTCAAAAGGACAAACAAGACAACCAGGAAAAACATAATCCCCTCGTTTTTTGTCCAGGCGGACAAGCCTGCGGCGAGCCCCGCGAGGAGCAGCGGGCCAAATCCCTTCTCCGCAAAGCGTTCCTGGAAAAATAGTAGAACGATCGTCGCCAGAACAAAAAACGAAAAGGGAACGTCGGCGAACTGGGAGATTCCCATCAGGATGAAAAAGGGGGTGGCGATCAGGATCATTCCCGCCAGGAGTCCCCCGGAGAGGTTTTTGAGAAAACTTACCGCGGCAAGAAGCAGCCCCGCCGTCAGCAAAAAGAAGATAAACGCAAAGGCCGCGGGGACATAGATTGATTCGAGGCCGGTGTAGCGCCAGCTCCGGACGAGCGAAAGCGGAAGCAGCAGCGGGTAATCCCAGTGGCTCCAGTCCATCGGGAGCGAAAATACCTCGCGCCAGGCATCGCCGCTCCGGGCAAGAAAGCGGGCGTGCATGTTCCAGATCAGTCAGGCATCCCAGCGACCGTGGGGCTCTTTCAAAAAGGCAAAGAAAAATGCCCCGCCAGAGGCCAACGCCTGAAGGGAAAAAACGGCAATCAACAGCTTTTCCAGTCTCGTTTTCGCGGGAGGGACACTGCAGGGCATTTTTTCAAGATTCTCGCCGCGCGGGGGCTTGGCTGTCTTCTGCAACGAGAAAGAGATAAGCAGCAGGCACAGGAGGATGTCGAGCAGTGGTGCGAGGCCAATTATGCCCGTTATCATGCAGAGAAAATAGATGCAGGAGCTGATGCCGACGCCAATTCCCGTTCCCAGAAAAAACTGTAAGGGGAAGGAGGCATTTCCCCCGTCCGGCTTGGGAAGAAGGATGCGAACCAAAAAAAAACCGGTTGTTGCAGACAGGAAAAGCGAGGCGAAAAAAAGGAGGAGGGTCACAGTTTTTCCCCCTTCCGGTAGAGGATCAGGCCGTCGCCGAGGTTGCGAACCAAAAGCAGGTGGTTTTTATCCAGAAATTCCTGATCCGGCTTTCCTGTAATGAAGTTGCCGACAACAAGCGGGTAAGCGGGGCTGTTGCGGACAACAATCGGGGCGAGCGTGTACTGCGTCAGGACATACTGGCCGAGAAACTCGACATTGGAAAAGGTCCTTTCGGCGGCAAATATCCGGTCGTTTTCAACGGCTGTGATGTAACCGACCGAGCCGGAAGCAGGCAGGAATTCTTTCAGCGAAAGGATTCTGCCTTCGTGGACGGTAACCGGATCAGTTGCCGGCGCGTCCCCATAGGAGCGGGCATTTTGCCAGAGCGCAGTGAATGCCGAGCAGCAGGTCAAGGCGACCAGAAGCAATATCCCCGTCTTTTGCTTTATACTGGTGAACATAGGTCCCTTCTGCTTTTCCTCGAAATCATAAATCTCCCTGCCTCTGCGCGCAAGTTCAGGGGGAAACGATATTTCCCAATATGCGTCCACTATCTTCCGGCGCGACGCGGCGGCACAATCCCGTGTCGTGCACCTTTACCGGATTCCCGCTCCTTTTGTAAAGGATGATTTAATCAACCGGGCGAGTTTGTCCAGCAGGGGTGAAAATGTGTCCGGCGCAAGCGCGCTGATCGGCAAGGCATGGAAGCGGCATTCTTCTCTCCTTTATATTTTTAGCGGCTCCAATGGGACCACGTCGGTACGAGAACTTTATTGAAAAATGCGCCGTTTCGTCATACCGGCGATAAGCCGGTAACCAGCGATGGAAGATGCATTAGCGAAGCGTAACGCAAAAAACAAGGGCTCCTTTTAGGCCGCATATTTTTTTGTTGACATTTGTTCGCTTTTAGCATATTTATTATTCACTATGAAGACCACCGGAGAAAATGCAAAGGAAATATGCGACGTCATCGGAAGACGTATCAGACTGATAAGACATAATAAAAAAATGACACTTGATGATTTGGCTCAGAAAACAGGGTTTGCTAAAAGTTACCTTAGCCAGATCGAAACCCTGAAACGTGAACCGCCAATCAGTACCCTGGCAAAAATAGCCTATGTCCTGAATGTTGATGTATTTTATCTTCTGAGTGGGGAAATTCGCCAAGCGGAGTATGATTTTTCCCTCGTAAGGCCTTCCGAAAGAAAGAATGTTCCCCGTTTCTTTGGCAAATTTGGATATATATACGAATCCCTGAATTACAAAAAGATGGACAGACTCATGGACGGGTTCATCGTGACCACAGGGTTTGAGTTTCCAACAGAGACTTTGACGCATGAAGGGCAGGAACTTGTCTATGTCCTTGAGGGACGTCAGGAATTCTTTTACGATGGCAAAATTTATGAGGTTAGTGAAGGCGATTGCTATTGCTATAATTCCAATAAGCCCCATTACTCCCGAAGTGTTGGAGATAAAAAGGGGAAACTGCTGGTAGTATTCGCATCCATAAAATAGGGTGCACGGTTGTGTAACTCCCCATAAACCCATTTTGAGGTATATTGATGAAAAAGACCACTTTGTTTAGAAAACTGATCTTCGACAAGGATATCCTGTTACTTCCTGGAGCCTACGATTCTCTCTCCGCAACAATTGTTGAACAGGCTGGCTTTAAGGCCGTAACCCTTGGTGGGTACCCTGCTTCTGGCTCACTTCTTGCCAAACCGGATGTATCGCTGCTGACTATGACGGAGATGGTAAACCATGCGCATTATATCGTGGGAGCTGTTGATATTCCGCTTTTTGTCGATGCTGACACAGGGCATGGGAATGTGACCAACGTGGCGAGAACCGTCAGAGAGTTTGAGCGGGCTGGTGTGGCAGGACTTTTCATAGAAGATCAGGTCTTTCCAAAACGGTGCGGACACATGGAGGGGAAACAGGTCATTCCAGCCGATGAAATGATTGTCAAGATCAGGGGTGCCGTTGATGCCAGGATAGACGACGATCTTGTAATTATGGCCAGAACGGATTCGTTTGCGGTTCATGGAATTGAAGAGGCCATAGA
>JAHYJE010000029.1 GCA_019429105.1 Syntrophobacterales bacterium | reverse complement strand
ATGACGGCTCGGCTCGTTCCGCAGCCGGCACGGTTACGGTCAATGTCTCCACCGCGGCCTTGACCGAGATTCTTTTCCGCAGTGAGGACGCGACGCTGCTGCTTCCCGTTGAAGCCTCCGCGCATCTGGTTCTCTGGGGCCGCTTCGCCGACGGCGGCATCGTGCGCCTCCCGCCGGGTTACGCCCAATGGTCTTCCTCGGATGCGGCTGTGGCGGTTGTGGATGCGACGGGGAGCGTCTGGGCGAGAAGCGCCGGTACGGCGGTTATCACTGTTTCCAAGAACAATACGCTGCACGCGGCGGCAGCCGTTCAGGTCGGCGTCTGGGAGGCGCCTGCGGCCTACGACATCTTCCCCGACAGCTACGTGCTGGAGGCCGGTGGCACGCGGCAGATCGTCTTCGGGGCGGTCGGGGCCGAAGGCGCCCTGGATTTGGGCTCCGCGACGGCGGGGACTTTCTATATAAGCAGCAATGAGTCTGTCTTCTCAGTCACTGTAAATGGTCTTGTGACGGCGGTCGGGTCGGCAGGACAGAAGGCAACCATCACCGTGATTAACGCCGGCATCCGGGCGGAGCTTTCCTTCAGCATCGCCGCGGTGGCGGCAAATGGCTCGGCGGTCGACAGTCAGGGCGGGATTGTTAAAAATAGCGATAATATCAGCCTTTCTCTACCGCCTGATACTCTCACCGGCCAGATTGTAACCGTCACGACGGTGGCTCAGGAAAGCCTTGGTTATGTTGTCCCCGGCGGCTTTGCCTTCGTTCAGGGCTTCAGCCTTGATTTCGGGGGCGCCGACCTGGCCAATCCGGCGGCGCTGACAGTCCCAGCTTCCGGTTATAGCGATGGCGCTTCTCTCTTTTTGTTCCGCCAGGGCTCTTTCATTACCGCCCCCGGAACTTATGTCCAGAGTTGGGAACTGGTTGACAAGGCCACGGTTACTGGCGAAGTGGCCCACACCACCTCGCCGCCCTATCCGGGAGGGATAACCGAAGGGACGTATTTCCTCGGGGGGAACGAAAATCTGGCCGTTCTGGAAGTCCAGTACATGTATCCGGACATGGTAATCGAGGTGATCTCGGGAACTCAGCCCTATTTCGTCCGTCCGAGTTCAGTTTTTGCCAACAGACTGCCCCTGCCCCTCGACGCTACGAATGTCCGTCTGTGGCGGGTGGCGCCCGATGGCAAGGCCACCTTCAAGAATGCCCCGCTTTCCGGGCTGACTAAAGGGCAGGTAATTCCGCTGACGCTGGAGGTTGCTGAACCGACAATCTATGACAAGCGCCCCTCCATCCAGTCGGCAGTTTTGAGCATCGAGGGGGGAAAGCCGACGGTAACGATCACCGCCTATGATTTCCACACCAAGGATGCGAATCTGCTGCATGTGGTTTTCTATTCGCAGAACCGGATCAATCTCGAATACACGGTGAAAGTTGACAGCATCGAAAACAACATAATCCGGGTTGATGTGCCGACGGCTCTGCCGCTGGGGCATATTTCGCTCCGGGTGGAAAATCTGGTTGAGCGCTATGAATTCAAACCGGGCGCCGATCCGGTGAAGGTTTTCGAGTGGATTTCCGCTTTCCCGCTGACGCCGGACTATGAGGTGCCGCATCTGGTGTGGGTGGCCAACGTTCATTCCAACACGGTTTCGGTAATCGATCCGCAGGCGGAAAACGGACCCAAATCCATTCTTGAGATAGAGGTTGGGCAGGGACCGTCGGACGTGGTTGTGAGTCCGGACGGACTGCGGGTTTTCGTGTCCAACAGCGGCGATGGAACTGTCTCGGTCATTGACGCGCTGACGCTCAAGGTAATCGATACTGACCCCATCGCCCTCGGCGTCAACCATGTAAAGATCAACGAGGGGCATTCCCAGCCCTGGTTCATGGCGCTCGATCCCGACACTGGAATCCTCTACATCAGCGAACGGGCCGGGGCCTACGTCTATACGATGACCACCAAGGGCGATGCTTTTTACTACACGGGCAGCATGAAGGTGGGGGGCGCCGAGCGTCTGACGGGGCTGACCGGCATTGCGGTGACGGAAGCCGATTTGAAGACCGGCAAGCGCTATCTGGCGGTTGCCACGCCGGGTGTGGATGATCACTGGTACGGCGGCGACTTCGGATTCGATCCGCGCAACCCCGGCTATCTCTACTACGGTCTCCTGGAGGATGGCAGAGTCAAGACCTTCCAGCGAATAGAGGCAGGGTTCAAACCCTTCGGCGTCACGGCAGGAAAATCGCCTTACGAAGTGGCGGTGGCAGTGCGCGGTTCCGATGCAGTCGGAATGGTGGTTTTCAATCTCAGAGAGGGAAAGCAGAGCCACAATCTGGCGATGGATATGGAGCGGGCGATCGAAATCCGCCGCGCCTTCGCCAGAACCAAGGAAACTCTGGGAACCACGATCACCGGCACGATCCTCAATGTGATGTTTCCCGGCTTCAACACCTCGATCGAGATGACCATCGCCAGCACCTGGACGGCCAAGGCCTATTTCGACATCAATAACATCGAATCGCTTGTTTTTACAAAAGATTACAAATACGCATTCGTTGTGGGCAACTGCACCTTTAATGGCGACACCGATTTCACCCGTGATCCGTCCAAGGGGATGGATCATGGAGGAAACATCGGGATCATCCGCGATCCGCTCGATTCGGCCAAGGCGAAGCTGATCGGCGTGACCAAGGAGATGCCCATGGCATGGCCCGATGAAATCACGATCGATCCTTACAACATCTACCTGCTTGCCACCTGCAAGGGGACAAACAAGGTTCTTTATTACGACATTGGCGATCTGATCAATGCCGCCGAGACGATGCAGAAGGCCTATGCGGCAGAAGGAAAGAAGATCGACAAGACGGTTGATGCGTATGTGGAGAAGGCCGGCAACCCCAACCTGAAATTAGACAAGGGTGAAATCGAATATCTGATCGGCGCGCGGCCCTCGGGAATCGCGTCGAGTCCGGAGGCGCCAACCGATTTCATCGCCAACTCCGTTATTTTTCTTGAAGAAGGAAAAATCAAGATTCCGGTCGTGCGGCTGACATACACGGTGACCGGACTCAATCCCGACCGGCCCCTGACAATCAAACTCTGGAAGTCAAACTCCATTTCGCTCGACTCTTCTTCAACGATAAAGGAAGAGCTGAAGGCGTGGATACTCCGCGACCAGTATATTACCCCGGGGCGGCATACGGTGGAGCTTCCCCTGATTGCCGGTCTGCCGGCCCGCGAGCAGACCTGGTACATCGTTCAGCTCGATGCCGAGGATTATTTTACCGAGCACAATGAGGGCAACAATACAGCCAATTTCCAGATCAGGGTGGCGGCGCTGACGGCAAAATACGACGTTGATCCGCTTGACTTCGAGTTTGGACGCTATATCAGAGGAGTAAAGCTGCTCAATGAGTTTGAGCTCCGGTTCAAGAAGGAACTGGCAACGAGCGGCACAACGGTTCAGGTCTGGCTCGGATACACGGAGCTGAAACTCGATAAACTAAAGGACAATCTCTACCGCTTCACGCTGGATATGGGCAATGTCCCCGACGGGACGGAGCTCAAGTTCGAGGTGAAAAACGGCGATGTCACGGCGGTGCAGGGGAGTTACCTGATTCATACCTTTGCGATGCCCGACTGGATCAATCCTGAAAAGCATCCGGACAAGGCCGCCGAAATTCGCACGATCGAGTGGAACGACCGGCTGAATGCCTATTGGGTGCAGGCGGTAAACTTCATCCACACCTGGAAAGAGAAAATCCCCGAGGCAGCATACATCCTGGGAGGAAAGTCGATTTCCCTCAACTACGGCACCCACCTGACCCTGGCTTTCAATTTGGAAGGAAAGCCCATCTTCCAGGATGCCGGCCCGACCCTTTGGCTCGACATGTTTGGCTTCAACGTGATGCATGCGAACATTCCGGCCCAGGTGTTGCTTAATGCCATCGGAGCCACCGAATACGAGATCAAGGTAAGTTCGATTCAGGAATTCCTTGATAAAGTCCGGGAGTCCGCCGGTTCCAATCAAGCGTTGGGCAATGTTCTCAACTATCTGGCCAGCCCCCAGAACAAAGACTATCCCATCAGTAAACCCGGCGTAAGCCTCGAAAAGAAAGGCGACAAAGAGGAGTTGAAGGCGGAGGACAGCTATTCGATCAAGCTCACCTCCAAGCCGTTCATTGTAGATAACAATCTGAATCTGCTGGTCGGCGAGATTTCGATTACCAGCACTTATCAGAAGAGTATTCCCGCATTCAAATGGAGCTACAATGTCCCGCCGCTTGGCTCGGTGGTTCAGTTCGAGGTGGGTGTCGAGATAGGGCTGCAGCTTAAAACCGAAAGTACGACGGGGATGAAGGTTGACAACGGCGACCTCAAGACAGTCAGCAAAGAGCTCAAGCTCTCCGCGACGGGTGTGCTTGCCGCCTCCGGGAAAGCCAAGTTTGCCTTCGGCGTCGCCGGAATCACTGCCACCCTGGAAACTAATCTCGGCATCGCCCTTACCTGGACGGAAACACTCTCGCTTCCCACGATTACCTTCCCGTTTTCACTGGTCTTCAAGGCACAAACCTACGAACTCTGGGAGTTCTTCACCCAGGAGGTCTATAGCAAGGAGATTTTAAAGTCCGACAATATTTTTAAATCCATTGTGATTATGCCTCCCGATATCCCCACCCGTTCCGGTCAGTCTATCGATGACGAGGCGATCGGCAACAACAGCTTGGCCGATGCCGATAATCTGGGCGTGCTGACCGGCAGTTCCGCCATGCCCGGACTTTCGTTGCGGGATCGTTACGACCGCGACTATTACCGTTTCCAGATAATCGATGCCGCGACTTCCGCCGATAACGTAAAGCTCATCTTCCCCGATGCGACGATTGCCAATCCGAACGTCTCGGCACAGCTTCTCAATGAAAGCGGCATAGCTGTGAGCGAGATGATTTACCAGCCTGATCATACGGGCATCCTGTCGCTGGAAAACCTCCCGGCGGGTTCCTATATCCTTTCGGTTTGGGGAGATGAAGCACTGCCGGTGAACTACAACCTGGCGATCGCTGCCCCCGAGAGCAGTCAGGCGGCGCTTGTGGCCGACATGACGGTAAAAGGTTCCCCCGCTTCGATAGAGCCAGGAAAGGTAATTGACCTGACCGTGAAGGTTTTGAACGCCGGCGGCGCCGCCAGCCCGGCTGCCGAAGCGGCTCTTCTCTGGAGTCGGGATCGCCTGCTCGATCCGGGTGATGCGCTGCTTTTGCCCTCCTTCTTCGTGCCGGCGTTGCAGCCGGGCGAAGTCTGGCAGCAGACCTTCAGCCTTGCCCTGCCCGCTTCGGCGATTGGGCCGGTGACGCTCGGATTTGTCGCCGACCGCCGGCAGTACGTGGCGGAGGCCTGTCGCGTTGACAACACGGCGACTTATGCTCTGGAGGTCGCGCTTGCGCCTGACGCCTTTGAGGACAACAATACGATTTATACCGCGACTTTTTTGGGCGGGATAGTGGCGGGACGGCAGATTGCCGGGCTCAATCTTGCATCGCTTATGGATACCGATATCTTCTCCTTCGAACTGGCCGAGACCGGAACGACCTATGATGCCCTGAGCGTCAGCCGCTCCGAGGGGGAGGGGGCTATCGGCCTGCTGCTTCTGGATGAATCCGGCTCTTTCCTTATGGAAGGAACAGCCGACGGCGCTGCCGGAACCAACCGCCTTTCCCTTGCCGATCTGCCGGCGGGCCGTTATTTCCTCGCCGTGCTGCCGGATGGCGAGGCAGGTATTTTCTATACGCTGGCAATCGAGAGCGCCGTGAGAACAAAGGCCAATCTGGCCGTGGCTGATCTCGTTGCCGGTGCGGGCTATGAGCTTTTGCCCGGCGAGCAAACGCGCACCGCGCGGGTGACTGTGAGCAACTACGGCGGCACGGCAGCCCGTTCCTTTACAGTGTCGGTGCTGATGACCCACAACGGGACCACTTCGACAATCGGCGCTCCGGTGGTGGTGGGAGTGCTCGGCGCCGGCCAGACAATGGATGTTGAAGTGCCCATCGCCATTCCTTCCGAACTCGCTGCCGGAATGGTGACCGTGACTGCCCGGGTTGATGCGGCAGGCAGTGTGGACGAGCTCAACGAGGCGGATAACGAATATTCGGCGAGTGTCCTGCTGGCAGGCTCCCCGGACGCCGACGAAGCGGCGGAAGATGCCACCGGCGGCTTTATTGATTTGGGTGTGCTCCGGGGCACAAAGGTTTACAACCGGAATCTGCACAGCCTCTACGACCAGGATCTGGTGCTGCTTGGTTTGAGCGGCACAGGGGGTGCGGGCGACGAGATCAGGCTTACCTTTGATGAAACGCCGGGAATGGTGGGGATAGCCCTTTACGACAGCCGGATGAATTTTGTTGCCGCCGGGGTGAAGGCGGCGACCGGAGATTACCGGATCAGCCTCAATGGCCGGCCGGGCGGCGCTTATTACCTGCTGGTCAGAGACGGCGGAGCAGAGAGAAGCGGGAGCGAAAGCCAGGCTTATGCGCTTACAGTAACGGCGCCCGATGCTGCCGGGGCCAACCTGACACCCTCAGGATTGTCGCTTGATTCCGCTCTGGTTGCCGACGGCAGCGCTTCTGTAACTGCAACGGTCCAGAATATTGGCGATACCGCGTCAGCGGCCTTCACCGGCGCCTATTATCTCTCGACAGACAAGATCATCGATGCGAACGACGTCTTGCTGGCGACGGCCAATTTTGCGGCGCTCGCCGCCGCCGCTGAGTTAACGGATAGCCGCGTCCTCGATCTTTCCGGGGTTTTACCGGGCACCTACTATCTGGGGTTGCTGGTTGATGATGGCGCCCTGGTTGCGGAACCGGTGGAGACGGACAATGTCCGCCTTTCACCGCTGGTGATTTTGCCCGCTTCCGATGCCCATGAAAGCAACGATTCGCTCATGACCGCTTCCATTGTTTCCTTGTCAGGCGGCAGCGCAAGTGTAACAGGGCTGAATCTGCACAACGGCGAAGATGTGGACATCTTCCGGTTTACGCTGGCGCAGCCGGCAGGAGTTGCGGATATCGCGCGGATCAATTACCGGACACAGGAGCCTTTTTTGCTCTTTAGCCTGCTCGATGCCTCGGGCAATGTTATCCGCAGCGTGATCGGCAGCAACGGAAATGCGTCCCTGTCGCTGAACGGTCTGGCGAGCGGCGTCTATTTCCTGAAGGTTGACGGGGCGCAGGATTTCTCCTACAGCACGGGCTATGACCTGAGCATGACCGTGGCCGGAGCTGCCTGAGTGCGGAGGGACAGAGTTTCCCGGAACGCGGGAGTATTACCGAATTTACAAGGTCTTGATATATGAAGGCAGCAGCGTCAATGCAGAATGAAGAACGAAACCGGAAAAACGGGTCACAGGCCTGGCGATTGTTGAAGTCCCGGCCCTGCGGATTGTGGTGCGTGCTTCTGGCTTGCCTGTTTCTGCTGACTATGCTGGCGCCGCCGGCAAGTCAAGCTGCGGACTCGGTTGTAAAAAATGGCGACTTTGCCATCTCCGACCCGACAAATACTGATTTCGGTTGGCTCCTCAGCGGCGCGGCGTACATCGACGCGGGCGTACTCAAGCTTCCGGAAGGGGGAAGCACTTATTCTGAAGCGTCGCAGGAGATCATTATTCCGGCGGGGACATCCAAGTTGTCTTTTAAGCTGACGAAGGTAAAGCTGGAGCCCAACCAGGAAAATCCGCCGGATGCCGTTGTCGTTTATCTGGAAGACCCCGCGACCAAGTTGGCGCTCATAGAGTCAATTGAGTCCAGCGCGATTTTCAGTTATCAGCAGACCGGGGAGGTCTATTATTCTCCCAAGGTGACCGTTCCGGGCGATTCCGCAAGCGGATCCACCTGGACTCCTACCCTGCCGGCACAAGTGCTGGTTGACGTCAGCGGCATCACCACAACGGATGTCCGCGTCAGGGTAGTATTTTCGCTCATAAATTATCCGGATGGAGCAAGCGAGGTCGAGATCGACAATTTTCAGACCATGGCCACCCCCGTTGCCAATAATGACACTGCCAGCATCAATGAGGATTCGCCGAGTCCGATTGATATCGATGTTTTGGCGAACGACACGGATCTCGACGGAAACGCTACGCTGGCTCAAGACTCGGTGGCGGTGGCGACCCTGCCCGCCCACGGGAGCGCCGTGGTTCAGTCGGACGGAAAAATTCGCTACACCCCCGCATTGAACTACTGGGGTGCGGATAGTTTTACCTATACTGTGAAGGATAAAGATGGGCACCTTTCCAACACCGCTACGGTGACAGTGAACGTGGCTGCGGTGAACGATTCGCCGGTGGCTGACGCTGGTCCGGACCAGTCGATCAGGGAAGGAAAGGCAGTGACCCTGGACGGCTCCGCATCGGCAGACGTGGATGATGTCAGTCTTGTGTATTTTTGGACTCAAATTAGTGGGGAGGCGGTGACGCTTTCTGATTCGGCCGCAGTGAAGCCGACCTTCACGGCGCCTTTGGTCCAGGCGGCGGGTACTCTGCTGACCTTCCAATTGGAGGTGACGGATGCCGGCAATGCAAAGGGTACGGATACCGTTTCCATCCAGATCAATAATTATGTGATTCCCTGCGATGTGAATGACAATGGAGTCGTCGATCTCGCCGATTCCGTCCTCCTGCTGAGGGCGCTCACCCGACTTTCCAATCCAGACGTAAGCATGACGCTTGCCGCGGATGTAAACGGAGACGGCCATCTGGACTCAGCGGAATTAATCTGTACCCTCCAGCATGCCGCGGGGCTAAGAGTCGTTCCTTAGTTTTTCTCCCTTGCCTGCGTAGATTGCTTCGCACTGCCGCGGACGCATTCTACGCACCGCGAACGGCAAGTCTCTATGAAAATCTTTGCACGGCTTTCCCATCCTGATGCCATGATGAAATCCATAAGCCATAAAGCCACGATATAACTGAATTATGATTTCAGAGAGCCTTTGATTATCCCGGTATTTTTATTGAGGGAGCCAATTGCAAAACTATTTGTCATTCCCGAAAGCGGAGCTTAATGTACACAATGCTTCTATCGGGAATACGGTTTTTCAAGCAGTTAGAACCAAATTATGAACATTAAACTTCGTTTTCCCGCTAAAAATCATTGCGGGAATGACAGAATGTGAGAGTTTTGCAATTGCCTCGAGGGTATGGATATTTTCGAAGATTCCCTCATTTTCTCCTGCCTTTCCGATCATTGAAGACAATCTTGCCAATAAATCCATAATCTTGCTTTAGAGATCCTTGAATCTTTGCTCGTCCCGTTCGGGTAATGGGCGCAGTTACGGGCAATATTATGCATCATCGAATAGTTACGAGTTTGCAGAGGCTTACTCGCAATGGTAAATGACGAATATTAAGAGTGTTTCAGTCAGTAAAATTTAAGTTTGTTCTTTGTCTGAATATGGCATGCAATATGCACTAAAGCGCGCGAAGCCCCTGGGCCGAGGCGCGTCTCTGCATGGGCCGCTTAAATTACGGATTAAGGAAAGAGGTTCAAATGGATTTCAATCTTAATGAAGAACAGAAACAGTATCTCGATACAGTGCGGCGTTTCGTGGCGCGGGAAATTACACCCCATGTTCTCAATCTCGAAAAGGGGCATGTCTTTCCGTTTGAAATTATCCGCAAGGCGTGGGAACTCGGCGTCATGAATCTTTCCATCCCGGAGGACATCAAGGGTTATGGGGTGGATGCGATCGCCTCGGCGTTGATTATCCGGGAGCTTTCCTATGGCGACAGCGGCATTGCCACTTCGACCATGTGCAACGATCTGGCCAATATCGTGATCGCCCTGCATGGCAATGAGGAGCAGCAGGAACGATTTCTTTCCCCCTTTGCCAATGAAGCGATTCTGGCTTCATTCTGTCTGACTGAGCCGAATGCCGGTTCCGACAACTCGAGCATGACCACCGTCATGCGCAAGGGCAAGGACGGGAAGTACATCCTGAATGGCGCCAAATGCTTTATCACCAATGCCTCCTTCGCCTCGCAGTTTACCGTTTTTTGCAAGGTGGGGAAGCCTGCCTCTCCGTTTATGGCCTGCGTGGTCATTCCTTCTCTTTCGCTCGAACCGGAAACAGCGGAGCTCGATTCCCACTCCTCCCGCGAGATTCCGCTTCCCGGCGGAGGCAGGATCGTGACGGGGAAGCCGGAGGACAAGCTGGGACAGCGTCTCTCCAATACGGCGACGGTCACCTTCGAGGACGTGATCCTCGATGATGAGCAGATAATCGGCGATCGGCGTCTGGGGTTTCAGTACATAACCGATGTTCTGGACTATGCCCGGCCGATGGTGGCGGCAATCGGGGTGGGTCTGGCCAAGCGTGCCTTGGATGTGACCCTTGCCTATACCAAGGAGCGCCGCCAGTTTGGTCAGCGGATTTGCGATATGCCGGTAGCCCGGGAAACACTCGTCGCGATGTGGAAAAAGGTTGAGCTTGCCGATATGGCCCTGATGAAGGCGGCGTTCATGATCAAGGATGGTTCGTCCGAGCAGGGGATGTATGCCTCGCTTGCCAAAAACATGGCTGCCGAGGCGGCAATCTTCTGCGCCACGGAAGGTTTGCACCTCCACGGCGGTTATGGTTTCATGGCCGAGTATGAGATATCCAAGCTGCTCAGGGATGCCCAGATCATCGATATTTATGAAGGCACCCGCGAGGTTCAGAACATGATTATCGGCAGGGAGCTGATTTAATGCTTTATCTGCACGGAATTGGCCATTTTCATCCGGAAAACGTAATGAGCAACCGCTTTTTTGAGGAGCTCGACATTGGAACGGATGATGCGTGGATAATGGAGCGGGTAGGGATTCGGGAACGGCGCACGGTTCTTTCCCTTGACTATATAACCCGGACGAAAAACAAGGATCCGCGGGCAGCGAACGAAGCCAGCCTTTACACCAACGCCGAGACGGCGTCTTTTGCGGCCCAAACGGCGCTGGAACGAGCCGGAATAAAACCTGAAGATATCGGGTTGGTTATCTCCGGCTGCTGCGCCCCTTCCTATTCGACGCCGGCGGATGCGGCGGTCATTGCCGCCACGCTGGGTATCGAAGCTGCGTGTTTTGATCTGAACTCGGCTTGCACGAGCTTCGGGATGCACGTGGATTTTTTAAACAGAATGGCGCCGGAGCGGCTTCCACCTTATGTCCTCATTGTGCAGCCGGAGAACATCACCCGGGCGATGGATTTCAGCGACCGGTCCAACTGCGTTCTTTTCGGCGATGGAACCACGGCCGCTGTTTTGTCGGGAACGGTTCCTTCGAGGCTGGCCTTCATCGAATCGGATTGCATGACGAAGACCTCGGCTTGGGAGAAAGTCATGATCGTCAATGGCCATTTCCGTCAGGACGGACACGTCGTTCAGGGATTCGCCATCCGCAGCATGACGGATTCCGTCAGAAAATTCATGGATTTTACCGAAGGAAAAGGGGGGCGTTTCCTTTTTATCGGTCATCAGGCGAATATGCTGGCCCTCCGCACCGTCTGCGAGCGGGCAAAGATAGCCGACGAAAATCACTGGTATAACGTGGATTCATTGGGGAATACCGGCTGCGCGGGGGCGCCGGCGGTACTGAGCGCCCACTGGGATGAATTAAAGGATGGCGACCATGTGGGAATTTGCCTCGTCGGGGCGGGCCTGACCACGGTTCAGTTGCTATTGGAAGTTGATGATAACAGGGTGCAACAATGACCTACGAGGAATTTCAGCAGAGCGGGAATTTTAATAAGGAGCAGATAATTGCCTTTGCCTACGGTAAGCTGGTTGACAATCCGCCGGAGTCTTTTCTGGCCCGTCTCCCGGCGCCGCCGTTTCTGATGCTGGACCGGATTATAGAGATTGCCGCGGACGGTTCGAAGGGATCAATCGTTGCCGAGCAGGATATTCATCTGGATGCGTGGTATTTTCAGTGTCACATGCCGGGCGACCCGGTGCAGCCCGGATGCCTCGGGGTTGATGCCATCTGGCAGCTTCTCGGATTCTATTGCGTCTGGCGCGGGGCCTTGGGCTCGGGCAGGGCGCTCGGGTGCGGGGAGGTTGCCTTCAGCGGCCAGATACGTCCATATAATAGCATAGTTAGATACGAGGTCGAGGTGAGGCGTTTGACGCATCTCAAGGAATCGGGAGCAACAATTGCGGTCGGCGAAGGGAGGATCTTTGTGGACGGGGAAGAGATCGCCGAGGTGCAGGGGGCCCGTTCCGGTGTCTTCAAAAATATAGCATACCAGGACTACCCGCTCCGCTCGGCAAATTCAGTCGGCGGCAAGCTGGGGAAGTAACGAATATGCAATCCGTGCCAGCCGTCAGGCGGCGAACAGTCAATAGCAGGTGAGGGGAATGACAGACGAAAAAAAGGTTGCAATTGTAACGGGGGGCGCAAAGGGAATCGGGGCCGCCTGTGTGCGCGAACTCGCCGGAAGGGGCTTTCGGGTGGGGATTTGCTTTCGTTCCAGCAAGGAGGCGGCGGAAGGCCTGCTCGAGGGGATAGGCGACGGATTTTTATTGCCGGTCGATCTGGCCGATATCGCACAGATTGACCAGATGCTGGAAGGCCTGAAAAGTGAAACAGCCCGAGTTGACGTTCTTGTCAACAATGCCGGGGTCGCAATCGATATCGACATGCTGCGGATGAAAATCGAGCAGTTTGACCAGCAGCGCGCAGCGGCGCGGGGCGCCTGGTACCTGACAAAACGCATTTTGCGCCAGTACATGCTGCGCGCCAACAGCGGCCGGATCATTAACATTTCAAGCGTCGTCGGCCACACCGGGAACGCCGGTCAGATTCCCTACGCGATGGAAAAGGCGGCGCTCGACGCCCTGACGAAATCGCTTTGCCGGGAACTTAAAGGACGAGAGATTCTGGTCAATTCGGTTGCCCCCGGGTTCATCGATACGGATATGACCGAGCGCCTGCCCGAGGAAGTCCGGGAGGGAATTCTGGCAGGCATTCCGCTCGGCCGGATGGGACGACCGGAAGAGGTGGCCCAGGTCGTCGGGTTTTTGGCAGCCTCCGCATCCTACATAACCGGCACGGTTATCCATGTGAACGGAGGAATGTATGGAGGCTGATGCTGCATTACGGAATCGCATTCTGGAAATGGTGCCCCAACAGCGTCCTTTTCGGTTTATCTCGGAAATCCGGGAACTTGACGAGGAGCATATTGTCGGGGCTTACCGGTTTGGCGAGGATGAGTATTTTTATCAGGGCCATTTCCCCGGCTTTCCGGTAACGCCCGGGGTTATCCTGATTGAGACAATGGCCCAGACAGGGGTTGTCGCGTTTGGCATTTATCTGCAGATGATGCAGAAAAAAGGGGAAAATGGTCTGGATGATATGATAGCGCTTTTTACCTTCGCCGACGGGGTGGAGTTCAATTATGTTGTTCGTCCCGGCGAGACGGTCATCGTTTCCGCTATGAAGTCATACTTCCGCGGGAATCAGCTCAAGTCTGAGTGCGCCATGACGAGGCAGGACGGCGCGGCTATCTGTTCCGGATTTCTTACCGGCCGGGCGGTGCCGCGGGAAAAGTTTGCCAGATAAAGAGTCAATGGAGGGACGCGCTTCATTGCGTCCGTGGCAGATGCAGATGGCAAATAAATATGGAGCTTTTTCACTAAAGGATAAATCCATGCAGTCGCGTTTTTTGTCACGGTTCTGCATGATCAAGAGATGTTGCGAGGAGAGGGTTTGATGAGACGCAGGGTTGTTGTTACGGGGATGGGGGTGGTGGCGCCAAACGGTTACGGTCTCGACGCATTTGCCGACGCCCTTAGGGAGGGCCGGTCGGGCATCCGTTTTGTCCCCAGGATGGCGGAGTTGAACTTCGGCTGTCAGGTTGGCGGAGCGCCGGAAGGCTTTGACAAGATCAGAGACAGTTATTTTGACAGCGAAGAGTTGATGTCGATTAACGACAATATCGGGTTTGCCGCAGTCGCGGCGATCGATGCCTGGAAGGACGCTGGTTTCAGCGTCCCTGCGGCTGATGAAGACCGGGTGAATTGGGATGCCGGAGTCATTGCCGGATCAGGCATCGGCGGCATGGACACGATTGCCGGCACTTTGGTGCCGCTGGTTAACGACGGCAAATGCCGTCGTATGGGAAGCCGGGTTGTCGAGCAGGTTATGAACAGCGCCACGAGCGCCCGGATCGCCGGCCTGCTTGCTTTGGGAAATCAGGTTACCTCGAACTCCTCGGCATGCAGCACCGGCAATGAGGCGATTATCGAGGGGGTTGCCCGGATCAGAAACGGTTTGGCGACGCGCATGCTGGCCGGAGGTTCGGAGGGGGCTTCACCGTATATCTGGGCGGGATTCGACGCGATGAAGGTCATTTGCCGCAAGTTTAATGATCGGCCGCAGGAGGCGTCGCGCCCGATGAGCGCCACCGCCGCCGGTTTTGTGCCGGGAGCGGGAGGGGCATTTTTGCTCTTGGAGGAATTGGAGGCGGCTTTGGCGCGCGGGGCGCGCATTTATGCCGAGGTTCTGGGCGGAATGGTGAACTGCGGCGGCCATCGGAACGGTGGAACCATAACGGCCCCTAATCCGGAGGGGGTTGTCCGCTGCATAAAAGGGGCGATTGCCGACGCGGGGATTGCTTCCGAGCAGATCGACCTGATCAACGGCCATCTGACGGCAACCTCTGCCGATCCGGGAGAGGTGAAGAACTGGTCGGCGGCACTGGGCCGAGGTCCGGAAAATTTTCCGATGATCAACTCGACAAAGTCGATGATCGGGCACTGTCTGGGGGCAACTGGCGCGATCGAATGCGTCGGGGTAGTACTGCAGTTGCGGGACGGCTTTATCCATCCTTCCATCAATTGCGAGGATGTTCATCCCCTGATTGCCCCCTGGGAAGGCAGCATCCCGCATGCGGCCGTTGATGCGCCGGATTTGAAGATTGCCATCAAGGCCGGTTTCGGCTTTGGCGATGTAAACAGTTGTCTGATTTTCAAAAAATGGGAAGAATAGTCTAATTTAAAATCAATTATTTCAAGGAGGATTTAAAAATGGGAAAAGAACAGATTACACAGAAGGTTATCGATATCTTGAAGGGATATGTAAAGGATCAGTCGCTCTTGGAAAAGGCAACGCCGGAAACTCATATCATCAAGGATTTGAAGGTAAATTCGGCGCGATTGGTCGATATCATCATCAAGTGCGAGGATGTTTTCGGCACCACGATCGAGGATGACGACGCAGACCGGATTACGACGATCGGCGACGCGGTTGAGCTTATTTATCAGAAGGCTGCCTAATTTAAGGTCATGATAACGAAAACGGATCGTCGTAAACTGTCCTTACAGCAATTTCTGGGCGGGATCGCCGTCGTCGTGACGGCGCCGCTTTGCTTTCTCTTCGTCAAGTTGAGAGGGTACAGTATCCGCGATTTAAAGCAGGTTCGCCAGCAAGTCAAAAGCTTGACTCGCGAACACGAGGGGCCATGGCTTGTCTGCCCCAATCACCTGACGATGATTGATTCGCTGGTGTTAACCTATGGCCTTTTATCGCTTTCCGATCATATTCTTCATTTCCGGCAAATTCCCTGGAACTTGCCGGAAATAAAGAACTTTTACAAGAATACCTTTCTTGTGGTTTTGTGTTACCTGCTCAAATGCATCCCGGTTGACCGGGGTGGGAGCCGGGAAGAGGTGCAGCGACTGCTCGATAAATGCCTTCAGGTGTTCAATTGGAAGCAGCGGCTGGTTATCTTCCCGGAGGGGACAAGGTCACGACACGGCCGGGTTGACCGGGAGAATTTTTCCTATGGCGTGGGTCGGCTTGTTGATGAGCAGAAAGAAACTCGTGTATTGATAGTCTATCTGCGCGGCGACCATCAGGAAAATTACGGATCGATGCCGGTTCAGAAAGAGCGTTTCACGATGTTGCTGGAGGCCTTCGTCCCCGAGCGCCGTGAGGGGGGAGGGCTGCGCGTGCAGAGGGACTACGCGCGGCAGATAGTCGAACGCCTTGCTTTGCTGGAGGAGCAGTACTTTGCCTCCCGTCGGCAATGACATCGTCGATCTGGCCGAGCCGGACAATATCGGCAAAAGCAGCGACAAGCGTTTCTGCCGCCGTGTTTTCAATCCCCGTGAATTATCGTTAATCGCCAACTCCGACCGGCCGGACAGCATTCTCTGGGCGCTCTGGGCCGCAAAAGAGGCCGCCTACAAGGCGGTAAGCCGCGGCGCTCCGACGGTCTGTTCCATCCCGAAAAAATATCCTGTTATTATAGCTGACGCCGGCGAGTTAGCTGATTCCCCCCTGACAGGCAAGGTTGTTACGCCCCTCGGTGAACTGCCGGTAAGTATCTTTATTGATGCGGAGATGGTTCATGCAATTGTCGCCGGAACAGTGGATGATTTGGCCAGAATCATTTTCCGGGTCGAGCAGGTTGATGCCAACAATGCCGATCCGCCCCGCTTTGCAAGAAAAGTCCTGCTGGAAGAAATCTCCCGACGTATTGGCTGTTCGGTCGGTGATTTGTCCGTTGCCAAAGAAGAACGGAGGCCGTGGGCCCCGTTCATAGCTTTTAGAGGCAGCCGTCTTTTTGCCGATATAAGCTTAAGCCATGACGGCCGGTTTGTCGCTTGCGCCTTCGATCCCGCCGCATTATAGTCAAAACTGAAAATTTGTTGGCTTGACCTGAATGGGCTTATATGAGAGAAGGTCGAGAAAGCCGATTTTGCCAGCCCCAAAAAAGGTGCGGCGCAAGCGGGCGGCAGAAAAAACAGTTTGTCATCATTTAACAATCAGGAGGTATAAAATGGCTAAGGAATTCAAGGGATCGCAAACGGAAAAGAATTTACTGACGGCATTTGCAGGTGAGTCGCAGGCGAGAAACCGTTACACCTACTTCAGCAGCGCGGCGAAGAAGGAAGGTTTCGAGCAGATAGCGGCCTTTTTTACGGAGACGGCTGATAATGAAAAGGAGCACGCCAAGGTATTTTTCAAGCTCCTGCAGGGCGGCGATGTGGAGATTACCGCTGCCTATCCGGCGGGAATGGTAGGCACAACAAAAGAGAATCTCGCCGCGGCGGCCGATGGAGAAAGAATGGAGTGGAGCGCAATCTATGCCGACTTCGCCAAAACGGCAAAAAAAGAGGGCTTTGCGGAAGTTGCCCGCTCCTTTGAACAGATTGGAAAGGTCGAAAAATTTCACGAAGAACGCTATCGCAAGCTCTTGGCGAATGTCGAATCCGGGAAGGCCTTCCGCAAGGAGGAAGCCGTGAGATGGCACTGCCGGAATTGCGGTTATATTTTTGAGGGTAAGACGCCCCCCAAAATCTGCCCTGCTTGTCAGCATCCCCAGGCCCATTTTGAGGTTTTGGCTGAAAACTACTAATCACCATCCGGTGGTCGGGAACATCACCCGCTGAAAATTTGTAAGCGGGGTTTATATCGGTCCCTCCTGAGGTGTATTGCCGCAACCGCAGGAGGGACCGTTTTTTTCCATTATGCCGATCCTTTTGCTGCCATCATTTTATGGCCGTCTTTTCAGAAGGAAAAGCTCGCCGATACCCCTCCGTAAAGGAAGGAGCTGTCCCGCTCGGCGTTGGTCGCTGTTCCCTTCAGTCCGAAACCCTTCATTTCATTTCTCGCATCGCGGGAAAGAGGAAATACATAAGCAACAATAGGTGTTACCGTTACATATTTCATGAGCTTGAGCGGCATTGAGGCCGTTATGTTTCCGTCATGAAAATTGTTGAACTTGTTTGTTGTCGCCAAGGCATTGCCGTCAAATTTCGGATAGGTTGTTTCATCGTCGCTCAACAAATAGCCCGCCGCTGCGTTACCCGGAACTACTCAAGGGAGGAAATGACTGATTCAGCCTTTTCATTCCAGCCGCTCTTTGGCGATATGTTCGACCCATACTTCTTCGCCGAATGCTTCCTGCAATTTTCGGGAAAGAGCGTCCAGTTCGGCCATGTTTTTTGCCTCTATAACCAGGTCGTAGTCATTGAGCACCCGGAGGCTGCCATATTGCTTGAAAATGGCGATCGCGTTTTCCACATCCGCGGTGAACCAGCCTTTCATCCGGAGGAGCAGTTCATCGCCCCGGAAGGGCCGTTCGATGACCAGTTGAACATCGCGCTTTTTGGCTTCCCAGCCGATAAGGGCCGGTTTTTTCATCACCGGCCGCACGGGGTCATGCAGGGCGGCGCACTTAAACCAGATCAGGGCTCTTTCCATTTTGAATATCCTCGCATTTTAAAAGACTCTTGTTCTTGGCCGGTTTCTGTACTACTATGATTTAAAATTAAGGTCAAACCGTTCATGGTGAACGTTTTTCCGGTTGAGCCAATTGCAAAACCATTTGTCATTCCCGAAAGCGGAGCTTAATGTACACAATGTCTCTATCGGGAATATGGTTTTTTCAAGCAGTTAGAACCAGATTATGAACATTAAACTTCGTTTTCCCGCTCAGAATCGTTGCGGGAATGACAAGAATGGGGAGTTTTGCAATTGCCTCGGTTGTTCGAAAAAAGGATGAAAGTATGGATTTGCTTGCCTGCATGAAGCAAAGAAGAAGCGCCCGGGTTTTTCTGGATAAACCGGTTTCCCGGGCAGAGGTAGAAGAATTGCTTGCGTACGCACGCCTTGCCCCCTCCGCCATCAACCTTCAGCCCTGGGAGTTTGTCGTGACCTATGGCGAAGAGAAGGAACGTCTTACCCGACGGCTCTTAAAGGCGCATGAGGAACAAAAGGTTTCCTGCGGACCCGGCACGGCAAACCCCCTCCCGGAGCGTTATGCAAGGCGGTCGCGGGGCGCATCCCGGGGGTTGAAACCACTTATTGCAGCGTTGGGGAGGGAGTTTGACAGCTTTATCGAGCAGGGGAGCTGCTCCTTTTATGGCGCACCCATCGCAATTATTGTCACCATGGATAAATTATTTCCCCGACTCAGGTATCTGGATGTGGGTCTTGGCGTAGCGTATCTGCTCTTGGCGGCGCAGGCAAAAGGGCTGGCGACGTGTCCCATCGGGCTTGTCACCTCCTATGCCGACGAAATTGCCGATGTCCTCAGCATTCCCAAGGAAAAAGAGATACTTCTTGCCATTGCGCTCGGTTACGCGGACGAGACCTCGCCTATAAACCTCTATAAAACGGAGCGTGAGCCGCTTACAGAGATCAGTTCGTGGTATGAATAGTCCGGATTTTAATGCCTCTGCTGTCTAAACCGGGCAAGCGCTTCCTGGGCGAGCTTTTTCCCGGTCTCGGTGAAAAACCACTTTTCAATCTGCTGCTCCAGCCAATTGGCATGATTGGTTATTTTTATTTGAAAACGGTTGGCGTCAATTTCCATCCCGCTTTTATCAAAACGAAACAGCTTATCGGCATCCTTGACGATCTTGTCGCTGGCGGAAAGGGCTGTAGAACGGGTGTCATGACCTTCAATGATGGCAATAATTTCTACAGACTTCTTGGGTTCATACGCGATTGCCAGTAAAATGTCCCGGGCGAGTTTTGCCCCTGCAATCTCGTGCAGACGGGTCAACGCCGGATCAGAGTTGGGCCCGAATGCCTTCAAGTGCAGCTCTTCGGGTACCTGACTCCAGCCGATATCATGGCAGATTACCGCTGGTATGATTATCGAGGGATCGCCAGGTTCGCTCTCCAGCAAGCGACAGGCCGAACGATAAACAATCTCGGTGTGAATGTCGTTTCTCCGGACATTCAAATAAGGCTGGGCAAGTTTAAAAATATGGGTGTAATCAGCGTGCATCCTTACTCCTGACTATTTATACATTATTTCAATACATTAGAGCCAATTGCAAAACTCTCACATTCTGTCATTCCCGCAATGATTTTAAGCGGGAAAACGAAGTTTAATGTTCATAATCTGGTTCTAACTGCTTGAAAAACCGTATTCCCGATAGAAGCATTGTGTACATTAAGCTCCGCTTTCGGGAATGACAAATAGTTTTGCAATTGGCTCATTATTTATCGATAATTTCGCGAACAAGATCGCCCGCGCTGTTTCCTTTGAGAACGAAGGCAAATTCCGTGGCGCCGAAGGCCTCTTGAGCGCCCGCCACGACGATGAATCTGAGATTTTATCTGCATTGATTACTTGCGAAAACTTTCCATCTCCGATGCCAAGTCCGCAAGGCCTAATTCCTTCAGCTTTTCCGCGGTCGGGATGCCATTTTTATCATATCCCATGAAATCATAATACTCGTCGAGGAGATTGTCCATCTTTCTGATGACCGCGCCTGTTGAGGGGCCGGCATTCTTCAAGGGTTCCTTGAACATCCTATCCGGAAGCGTATCGTCCTTTCTGCTGAATCCCTCCCGAACATTAAAGCATCTTTCCAGGCAGACAATCCGCTCGCCAAATTTGTCCATATTTTTGGGTTCTGCCAGGTCGCTCCGGCCGGTAGCGCTGACATAAAGATCGCAAATAAGCTGTTGCGTAACATTGGTATCGGCAAAATTGCAGAGGATGCCCGTTTCTTCCACTGCCTTTTTTATCTGGTTCCAGCCCGCGATATCTCCCTTGCCGTCATCGGCAAGACGGTCTATTTCCCGGGGCTGCATGAACCCGGAGATTTCCTGGCGGGCATAGCCGTACATATGGCTGCCGCCAATGTTCGAAACGGCGTATCCGAGGCCGTGCGCCTTGGCCGCCCGCGGTTCGTATCCGGGCAATTCCAGGCCTTTGGCGGTCATGGCATAGTATTCTGCGCCTTTTCCTATCAGTTGACCGGCTTTCCTTGTTCCTTCAGCCAGGATATTGCCTATGCCTTCGCGACTGGCCACTTTTTCGATGAGCTGAAAGAGCGCCCTATGGTCGCCCCACTCCGGTTTCAGGCCATCCAATTCCTCAGAGCTTAATATTCCTTTTTCGTAGAGTTCCATGACAAAGCCGGCAACCACCCCCATGCTGATAGTGTCTATTCCCAGGCGATCACAGAGGGCATCGGCCGCGATGATAGCCCCGGGGTCGGTGTTGGCGATTTCTCCACCGAAGGAGAAGACAGTTTCGTACTCCGGCCCTTCGCTTTGTGCTCCTTTGTAGGGACCTTCCGCAGCCTTGAAGATGTTGCCGCACCGAGTTGTGCAGGCATAGCAGCCATAGTCGCCAGTTTTCAGCTTTTGGAATGCCTCCGCGCCGATCTTTTCCACTCCGGGCAGACCGCCCTCCTGAAAGTTCCTGACCGGAAAAATGCCAAGCGCGTGCATTTTTGACGTCATAAAGGTGGTGCCGTAGGCGGTCATTTTCTTGCGTCGGTCATGGGTTTTAAGAATTTCGTTATGTTCCTGCACGAGCTTCAGGAAGGTTTCCCGGTCCTGGAGCGCCGGAGCAGCGCCGCCGGAGGTATTGATGGCGACGGCCTTTAAATTCTTTGACCCCATCACTGCGCCGACGCCGCCGCGGGCCGCGGCCCTTTTCTCATGGATGATCGCGGCAAATTTTACGAGGTTTTCGCCTGCCGGTCCAATGCAGGCAATGCGGGTATTGCTTTTGCCGGATTTGTCCCAGATTCGCTCCTGCGTGGCAGCGGTATCGAGACCCCACAGACCGTCGGCATCGAGGAATTCAGCCCCTTCTTTACTCAAATGGACATAGGTTGGACGGTCGGCCCGGCCGTGAATCGCAATAAATTCGTACCCGCAAGTCTTGATGGCAGCGCCGAATTTCCCGCCGCACACCGAGCGGATATAGGCGCCGGTAAGCGGGCTCCTGGCAGCCGCAATCCAGCGGGAGAAGCCGGGAGCGCTGGTTCCGCCAAGAATTCCCGGCAGAAACAGGAGGATATTGTCAGGACTGAGGGGGTCCGTATGGGGGGAAAGATGCCTATAGAGGTACTCTATCCCGAAACCGCGACCGCCCAGAAAGTCGCGAACCACCTCCGGATCAAGCGGCGCTTCGACGGCTTCCCTTTTTGATAGATCAAGCTTCAGAAACCTGTTTTGATAAACGGTCATTTTTTATTCCTTATCTCAGTCGAACATTCCTACCATCAGATTGATTATATAGTCAACATCTTTGGATTTATCGGCTTTGGTAAACTTCGCCGGCCGGGCCTGAACCCAGAAGATGTTTTCCGGAAAGGGGAGATTTTTATCAATTACCCATTCCATATCCTGGGGCATCCCAAAATGCTTTTCGACAGAGAGGGCGATTTCGGCGAGCGCGAGCAGTTCGTCATCATTGAGGCAGGGTTTTTCCTGCAATTCTTCCGGCACCTGGGAGTAAACGGTGCCGGAGGCTTCCCTAATCACCATTCCCTGCTTGCGGCAAACGTGACGGCCGGTGATCTGCATATTCTCTTTTTCCAGGGTGAAGGAATCGGGGGTGATCTCGCCGCTGACGACGCTCTCTCCGAGGCCCCAGTTGCCCTCAATTATCACCTGGGTGGTGTCGCCCGTAGTGGGCAATACGGTCAGGACAACGCCGGCCGCTTTCGCATCGACCAGCATCATTACCGCCACTCCGATCGGCGCCCACTCCACAGGGAGATTTCTTTCGATCCGGTACATCATGGCGCGCACCGTGTAGGCGCTGCTCCAGACCTTCTTTATATATTCAATGACATTGTCATCGCCGCTGATATTGAGATACGTATCCATCTGTCCGGGCATGCTGACGATGCCGCTGGAGCGGACCGCCACCGGCAGATCGGCTCGGCCCACCTTTTTGCAGAGCTCCCGGTAATAATCCACTATTTCCTTCCTCATCGACTCCGGCATGGCAGTGGATTCAATGAGGCGCTGAACCACGCGGCTTTCTTCCTGACAGACCTCCACCTTTTTCAGGATTTCCCGGCGCGGTTCGATGCGCTCCCTGATCTGGCCGGCAAGGCCCGTAAGATTCATGAAGGCCTCGAATCCCTGCACCGAGATGGCAAAACCGTAGGGCACTCTCATGCCGAGTTTGCTCATTTCGCCCAGGTTGGCGCATTTTTTCCCCACCAGGTCGTTGAATTCCATCCCCAGTTCTTCAAAACGGTAAAGCCACTGTTCCATTTTCCAGTCTCCTCATGCATTAGTAGCTTATGCGCTTATGAGATGATTTTGATAAACAAAAAAATTCATAAGTTACAGTGATTTTGTAATTCCGCTCAGTAGATAGGCCATCTCCACTCTGCCTGTCGGCGCCAGAATTCTGCTGCTGTAGTCTTTTGCAAAATTGGCCAGCAGACGACGTCTTAGCCGGCGGTACTCATCCGTCATCATTGCTTGCGCAACCTCCACCAGATTGGTGGTCAGCCCTTCCAGGATCAGGCGAAGGGTGTTGCCGATGATGACCTGCCACTCTGCCTGGACCCGGATGCCTACTTTTGCCAGCATCGGCAGATATTCATTCTTCAGGAAGTCCGTGTATGCGGCTTCCGTGCCTCGAACGAGCTTGAAGTACTGGTTAAACCGCCACGTTCCGAGAGCCAGGCCGTAATTGGCCATATCCACGCGGCCCGTATCCTTGAGAACGGCATTGCTGTAATTGGCAACATAGTTGTTCAGCTCTTTGGTTACTTCAATAAATTCCTCTCTCTGCCAGGCCATCTGCATGCTCAAAAAATCATCGGCCATTGCCGCGGAGGTGATCCGCGGGCCGGATCCCAGAATGACATGGAATCCGCCAATGATGTTGAGACCCACCTTCGCCATGGCAGGCAGATGTTTCCGCAAAATAAAAGTCGAGTAATCATCCTCCTTGCCCTTGATGATTTCCCATTGCTGAACAAACAGAAACATAAATCACCTCCCCATGAAATCAGCGGCATTTGGAGACAGATTAAAATCTGCCTCCAAATGCCAACGGCTGCCAAGCGAGTTTAACGAAGTATTACTACCGTCCCTAAATTGGCATCTACTTTTATTCGCTGTCCTGATTTGATCTTCGTTGTTCCCTCGAAGACGTTCATGACCACGGGGATGCCGTATTCCCTGCCCACGATGGCGGCGTGGGAGAGGCTGCCGCCCCGGTCCACCACTACCCCCTTGATCATTCCGAAGATGGGGGTCCAGGCCGGCGATGTGCTGACCGCAACAAGAATGTCTCCGGGCTGGATGCTTGCCAGATCCTCTTCCTTGAAGACAACCCTCGCAATGCCTTCGGCCACGCCGCCGGAACCGCATGTTCCGATGAGGTCGGCCTTGAGTTCCGGCCGGGCCTCCGGCATGGTGCCCACGACCACTTTGAGGGCGATCGGATCCATCGATTTGACCATTACCTCCATGGCCTGCGCCATGCTGAAATCACTCTTTAAAATTACCGGAGGATTGCCGTCCTTGTTCCACTGGTCCCATTCGGCCCGGCGCCGCTCAACGAGAGGCTTGAGGTTGAACTGCCCCGGGTTTAGCCCTGCCTTGCGAACTTCATCGGGTATGAGGAAGAAGATGTCGTCGCGGTCGGCAATGGTTCCTGCGGCTGCAAAACGCCTGCCCAGATCAATGCAGGTCTTGCGCAGCAGGGAGTGGGTTTCCTGATCGAGATAATGGTTGTGCTCTTCGCTGAAGCGGCTGCAGTTCTGAGCAATTTTCATCAGCGTGGAAAACCACCCCCGCTGTTCGGCGGAAACCCTGCTCAGCATCTCCGCCTCTGTTTTTTTGCGCTCCGCTTCGAGCTCCAACCGCTTCTTGCCGAGGTCGAACTTCTCCCCCGCCTTCAGGTAAACGGCAACCTTGTCGAAGGCCTGGGGCAGATCTTCCGCCCACGTGGGCAGACAGATCTCTGCCATTCGTTCCATTCGCCAGCCGGCCTTCGCGTCAATGAATGCCACAAATTCTTTAACAAATTCACGGCCTTGATCGGTTTCCCGGAGTTTAGCTTCCCAATCTTTGGGCGCCGTCGCCTGCAGGGTTGCTTCCATGCCAATTTCCCGCAATTTCTGGGCGTAATCGCACAGAGCCAGATCGACGCGGAAACTCTCATTGTCGAAGCCGCTCATCAGTTTCTGAAAATCAGGATGGGTGTCGTCGATGTTCAGCAGATGCTTGCAGAGCTTTTCAAAGAGCACGAAGGGCATGTAGGTGCCGTACATCATATACATGTGAATTTCCCACATCCTGCGGCACGTGGCGATTGCATATTCAAAATTTTCCAGGAGCTCTATCTGGGTTGCTGTTTCACCGTCCACCGCCTTGATTTTTCGGTACCGAACGAACAGCTCTTCCAGCAAACCGGTCCAGAGCTTGTCGTAGTCCTCCACAAAAGGCCGGATTGCCTGCTGGAACTTCACCTCCCGGGCCTTCTTTTCTTCCTCCGAGCCCACCAATAACAGAGTAAGGTAAGCGCCGCCATTTTTAAAACGCCAGTCCCAGCCGTGTACGGTGGGAAGCTGGAGAGTTTCTGCGCCATACTGCATCCCGTGGCGGCAGAAATTGATCCATAACCACCCGAACATCGGAGTCCAGGGCGGCACCGAGTGGGTGCCATCCAGAAACCAGACCGGCGACTGGTCCAGGTCGGTTTTCTCATCAAACTCCAATCCTGGTACGCAATCATACATCTTCATCTTAAGTTCCCTCCTTAATTAATGCTGTGATTGCCGGTGACAGACTTTAAATTTGTCACCAAACTTTGTTGATTGCCGGAGATAGAAAATTCTGCCCCCGACCCCTTTAGTGCATGGCCCTTCCGCCATCCACAAGTATAATTTCCCCTGTTATGAAATCGGCGTCATCGGAAGCCAGAAAAAGTACCGTCCCGACAATGTCTTCAGCCTTTCCGAGTCGCCGGAGGGGCGTTTTCGATATGTCATATTTCGCCACATCCGCGATCGTGCGGCTCGCCTCTGTGTCAGTAAAGCCCGGCGCTACGGCGTTTACCGTAATGTTGTTCGGTCCCAGCTCGGCGGCCAAAGCCCTGGTCAGTCCCACGACCCCGCCCTTGGAGGCGACGTAATGGGCAAAACCATTTGACCCCGTGAAGAATACCTCGGAGCCAAGGTTGATGATTTTGCCTTTGCCCTGCGTCTTCATGCTGGGAAACACCGTCCGGGCACAAATCCAGGGCCCCTTGACGTTGATGTCCATCATCATGTCCCACTCTTCCGGCGATATTTGATCGAAGGGCTTTCGCTCTACGCCAAAATAGTAGGCGGCATTATTGACCAAAACATCGATCCTGCCGAATCTCTTGACAGTTTCATCAGCTACTTTCTGCATCTCTTCAAGTTTGGTAACGTCAGCCAGAAAAAAGATGCATTCCGCGCCCCTGGCGGTTGCTTCTTCAGCCGCTTTTTTGAGCCCATCAAGGTCTTTTCTGGTTACGAGGACAAGTTTGGCGCCTTCGTCGGCAAACCTCAACGCGAAGGCCTTGCCCAGCCCCTTGCCCGCTCCTGTGATTATAACAACCTTGTCCTCAAGTCTTTTCTGCTGCATGCTGTCAGCTCCTTGCGTCAAGTTTGACGACAAATTTACCCTCACTGATTTCCATATCCCTGGCGATCGCCGCGCACTTGATTTTCAAAAGAAACAACGCCGATTTTCCTTGTGTTTCACCGCGCAGGGCTTCGTAATTTCCGGTTCCCTTGGAAATTACGAGATCGCTCTTGCGAAAGGCCAGGTTGGCGGCCGACTTGCCCTTTCCGGGAACAAAAACCTTTTTCACTGTCACTATTCGGTCGGCTGTGCGGTTCAGGTCGAAAAATTCTGCATCTGCAGGGGTCGCATCCTCGAAATAGGCCGGTTCCTTGACGACCACAGTCACATCTTTTCCCATATTTTTGAGCTGAGCCACAAGAAGGGCGTCAAACCCTATTTCTCCTGCGTTATCTGTTACATAGAATACGTAATTAGACTGGGTCGCGGCCTTGAAGCCATCGCCGATAAAAACGGGGAGGGGGCCTTTGCCCGTCATGAGCGCCAGCGCCTCGGGAAAAGAAAATGCTTTTCCTCCTGCCGGTGCGCCCATTGGTGAAACATTTCCCGTGGCGGCGAGCGAGCAGGCCCTTTGAAATTTTCCGCGCGGCGTTCTCGCCTGATTTACATAGGCTGCGGCCTGCGGCAGCAGACCCGCGACATAACCATTTGTTTCCCGCTTGATTGCACTCCAGAAATCTGATTCCGGGGGAACAAATTCATAAATCAAATCCGCCGCCTGATTGCACAGAGCTCCCACATTGGCTGATTCTGTCATCTCGCGGGCAAGGAGATGGACAATATTTTTGAACAGCGGCGGGATGTCTTCATTGTTGTTTGAGGCTATTGCCCGCTCATAAACCCACTCCAAAAGGCATAACCCGCATTTGATGTCCGGTTTCATGCTCTCTTCCTCTTTCTTGTCCTCCGACTGCTACCAACCGCGCTCTTCCCAGGGCCGGTATTTAAGCCCCAAATCCTGGGCAATTACCTTATAGCAGTTGTAGCTGCTGCCGCGCCCGATCCCGTGGGCGGAATGCGCCGCCGACGAACAGAGGTAGTAATTTTTGACTGGCATGCGGTATCCCGATATCTCCGGAAAGGGTCTCATTCTTCCCAAACACTCGTAGTTGGCATCGAGCGCCCCCCAACCCCCCTGGGGCATGCAGAGATTCCGGTTGACCACGTCGTCCGGTGTGGCAATCCAGGCGGAAATGAAGTTGTCCATCGTTACATTGGGGGCATATTTCGCCCACTCTTTCACCATGCGGGTTTCAATTTCCCGCTTCATTCTCAGCCATTCCCGTTCCGAAAAATTTCTCCAGGGACAGGTGAATTCCTCCACAAGGGCGGCGAATCTCCCAGCCGGGGCGCGGGTCTTGTCCCACTGCACGTCCGGCGCTACAAGGAGATACAACTGGTCGGCGATTCCCTTCTCCCAGCGCTCCTTCTGATAGCGGCCACTCAGAAAATAGTCGGGATCGGCCTTGCCAAAGTACAAACGGGGGACCATGCCCAATTCCGGGTTCATGGGGTAAACGGGGGCCTCCATCAGGGCAATGTTTCCCCACATCAACTGCGTTCTTTCATAGCCCGTATCCTCTAAGGTCGGAGGTTTTACCTTCAGCTTCTGCGCCTTTTCCCAAAGCTCATCGGGTGTCCACTCCTTGCCCACGGCCTCCAGAGTGAGCTCAACGCTCAAATCACTCACGACGATGTCGGCCAGCACCCGGTCGCCATTTTTCAATTCGATTCCGTAGGCCTTGTTGTTATCTACAAGGACTTTTTTTACTTCGTTGAGAACGAAGAATTCGCCCCCGTACTGCTGGAAAGCCCGCAGGAGTGCATGGGTGATGCTGTGCGTTCCCCCGGTGACGATTGCCGCGGCATCCATCGAGAGGATGAGGCCCAGGGCATGCACATGCCAGTAAGGGCCCGGTCGATCGCAGGGCATCAGGCCGTTTGAGGTCTGCATGGCGCGCATGTAAAAGGTCTGCATCTCGGGACTCTTGAACATCCGCGTGGCGATCTCGCCCACTGTTCCCATGCAAAGGTCGCGATCCAGGCCGCTTTTCGGATCGTCAAACAGCGCTTCCAGCGGATCTGGTCCGTTCCCCCATTCACCGGGGCCCGTATAACGGTAAAGACCGAACGCCTTTTTCCATTTGTTTTTGAAGTTTTGGATGATCTGCTCGACCGTGTTGGCGTCGTCCTGGTTGATCTTGGCGATTTCCTTGATCGTGTAGTCGGCGGCCGCCTGCGAGAATTCAGAGCGGCCCGTGAGCGGATCGACGACCGGAAAGATCGTTTTCCCCATAATATAGTTGCCGTCGGGATAGATCCAAGCCTCGTTGTTTTCCGGAAACAGATAAACCAGGCCGTAATCGCGCAAATTGAAATCGGAATAGGCGGGATTTGTATAAAATCTGGTAAAGTGGGCGCAGACATTCTGGATAAAACCCGGAAGCGGCAGCTCTTCGCCGCAGGCGCCGCCGCCCATCTCGTGCCATCTTTCAAACATCGCCGTCTTGAGGCCGGCCCGCTGCAGGTAACACGCGATTATGGTTGCGTGATGCCCGCCGCCGACGATAACTGCATCGTACTTTTTATCTGGCATAATAACCTCCCTGTGCCTTTATAATTATTTATGATTGATCACTTTTTCCTTGCGGGAATGGGCCTTGGGCCAATCGGCGCCGGACCGGAAACTGCCTTCGCCGGAGCGGCCGCAAGCGGTGGTAAAACATCCGCACTCGGCGTTTTCGCCTGCGCCGGTTCAGCATGCTTTGGCCCGCTGCTGAAAAGAAACTTCAGGCATTTCAACATAAGTGACGGACTTGTAAAGATTATTCCGAGCATTTCCCGCAAATCCGGCGGGTCTATGAAGGCCCGCACCGTCCAATGAACGGGATTCGTTATTTCCACCTCCACGAGGAGTCGCGTTGGTTCACTGGCGCCTTTGGGGGCGGCCTCCAGGGTTGAAGGAACTACATCGGTGGTCACGATCCTCGCTATTCTTCCCGACAGCAATGTCCTCCCCAAACCGGTTGATCTTATAAACATGGCTCTCTCCTTTCAAAACAGTCCGAGGTCTCTGGCCTCTTTGACGCCGCGCGGTTCGGGCCACCATTTTTTGATACCCAGGTCCTCGGCGATCTTCTCGGCGGCGTTGAAGCCCGGCCCGTAGGTAATCATTCCGCCCGAATGGGTGGACGCCCCGCCAATGTAAAGATTCTTGATCGGCGTGTCATGCTGGCTGCAGAATTCGTTCGGTCGGAAATAGCCCATCTGCAGGGGGAGGTAGGCGCCCTGTTTGAAACAGCCCTGCTTCATGTCGGGGAATTTGTTTTCCGTGTCCAAAGGTGTGCCGATGTAATCCCAGACGATCGTATCCTGGTTCATGTTCGGCGCGTACCTGCCCAGAATGGCCTTGCAGCGTTCCGCATAGGTTCTTCTCATCCTGTTCCAGGCCAGCGGGCCGCCGTCTTTCAGGTTGTAGGGAGCGCACTCCAGCGAAATGAGGCCGATGTGCTTGACGAAACTGTCGGCATGGCGATGCATGCGGATCGGATCGTGAATGGACGGGAAGCAGCAGTTGAAGCCGCCGTCGTGGAGTTCTCCGCGCTTGGAAGCCTCAAAGTGGTCAATCAGATCCTGTTCGCTTTCGTAGCCCACGACGTAGATCAGGGCGCTTTCGAGTTCCGGATGCTGATCGAAAATCTTGAAGTGCGGTCTTTCCGTGAGCGCCAGATGGACGGTGAAGAAGCTCATGTCCGAATATTTCCACTGGTCCAGCCGGGTAATCAATTCCGGTTCGAGATGTTCCTTCCCCACGTAGTCATAGAAGGTCTGATGGGGGTTGAGGGTGCTGCAAACGAATTTCTTGGCCTTGATGATTGTGCCGTCTGCAAGTTCCACCCCTTTGGCCTCGTTGTTTTCGATGACGATCTTTTTGATGACGCAGCCGCTGATTACCCGGCTGCCATTTTCGGAGATGTACTTTCCCATCAGATGGGCCACATGATGGGAACCCATGTGACTCAAACGGAAATGCCATCCCCGGTTGATCATCAGGGGCACCAGATAACCCAGCCCCTCGAGGTCGTAATCGAGCCCCCACATGGTGGCCAGATAGAGGAAAAACGCTCGCACCTTGTCGTTCTCGAACCAGGAATCAACAATCTGCCGGGGCGTATAGCCGGTAAGCTCATCATCCCACTGAGTCGCCGGATGTTTTTCCAGCTTTGCCGCCTGCTCCAGGCTCGGCAAGGGGTTTACATAGCTTGCCGGCGCCAAAAAGACATCCATCGCTTCATCGGAAATGCTGGCGAAGTTGAGGAACGATTCGGCATCCTTTTCCGAAAACTTGCGGATGGACTCGGCCGATTTTTCCGGATCGCTGTACAGGGCGAGGTAAGTGCCGTCCTGAAAGGGCATGACAACCTGCAGTTCCGGGTAGATCCACTTCAGGTCATACCTTGTTTCCAGCTCGAAGTCCCTCAGGGGCGGCGCGTACTCGCACATCATGTGGTAGATGGCGTGGCTGTCCACCAGCATGCCCGGAAGGAGCAGGTTTTCTGTCGCCAATCCGCCGCCTATTTCATATCTTCTTTCCAGAACGGCAACCTTCAAGCCCGCCTTGGCAAGATATCCCGCCGCAGTGAGTCCATTGGGACCCGCGCCGATGATAATCCCGTCAAATTCCAATTCCCTCATTGTCTTGCCTCCTTACTTTTCAATTACAATTTTCGCCGATTAAAAGCTGACGCACCCGTCAACAGGTGATTTTCGATTGGCCATACCGACCTTGCCTCGCAAAACGAAGTGTAATGTCCACGGACTTCAATCGCCATGTTTCCCGGCTGTCGCCGGAAAGAGAGCTTGAAGAGCCTGCGATGAATTATAAATAACTGGTTTGGCAGATCTGATGGCTGCCTTTTACTTTTTAAATATTGACAGGTCAATACAAATAATTTTATAATTTATTAAATTAAATTGTATAATTCAGGCTATTCCCAATGATGAATCTAAATCAGTTGCGGGCCCTGTACTGCGTTGTCAAGACAGGGACCTTTGCCAGGGCCGCAGAAGAGCTCTTTGTTACAGAGCCTGCCGTCTATATCCAGGTGCGCTCGTTGGAGAAGGACATGGGCTTTATCTTGCTGGACAGATTTGGCAAGGAACTGCAACCAACGGAGATGGGCAAGCTTCTTTATGACTATGCAGAGAAGATCTTCGGCCTCGTCGCAGAAGCGACACAAGCGGTGCAGGAGCTTAAGGATCTCAAAAGCGGTTCATTGCGGCTGGGCGTCACCAAAGCACTTTCCCAATACCTCATGCCCTCGGTCATCGCCAATTTCCAGGATCGCCATCCACATCTTTCCATCCACCTGGATGAGCGAAGCTCCCGGGAGCTCGTGGAAGGCATCCTGCTCCATCGGTTCGAACTGGCCATTGCGGCAAAGGTTCCCTACCCGAAAAGGGTGGCCGTCGTGCCTTTCACTCGGGACGAACTCATTCTCGTCGGTTCTCCGAGCAGCAAACTGCTGAAGCAAGATAAGGTCACCCTTGAGAATCTGACCGCCGAGTCCATCATTTTTTCCGATGCCAGATCAGCCACCAAATTTACCATGTGGCATGAATTTGAGATAAGGGGTCTGAGTCCCACGTCAATCATCGAGGCCGGAAGTACTGAATTTATCAAGTCGCTGGTAAAAAAAGGCAAGGGATATGCTTTTATCGCCAGTATCTGCGTCCGGGAGGATATCAATAATGGGACTCTTGCCGCCATCCCGCTTGCTGAAGGCAGTTTTAACATGGATATCTGCATCATCCATCTTAAGGGGAAGACGCTGTCTCCGGCGGCTGCGGCATTTGTCTCCTTCCTTCAGAAAGACAAGGGGTCGCGAACGCTGACCAAACTTGTGGATGGTTTGGTGAAATAGTTTAAAAAGGAACGTGACATGACAGTCTCAAGCAAAAGTCGGATGGGTACACGTCTTCAAGATGCCGCTTGCCGGTTATCTCGGCTATATTCCCTTTTCGTTCGAGCTTTTTTCGTTGTTCCACCTGCTAACGATGCCGTTGCGGAAGAACAAACCAAGGAGTGAAATTCTCCCAATCCAATAACAGAAAGGATAAAATACATGTTTGCAGTAATTATGGCCGGAGGCCGGGGGACGCGTTTCTGGCCCCGCAGCCGGGAGAAAATGCCCAAGCATCTCCTTGACATCCAGAGCGAAAAGTCGCTGATCAGGGAAACGGTTGACCGGATCAGGCCCCTTGTTCCCCCGGAGCGCACGCTGATTGTGACCGGCAGAAGTCATGCCGTGGAGCTGATTCGCCTTTTGCCGGAAATTCCCGCGGAAAATATTATAATCGAGCCGGTCGGGCGCAATACCGCCCCCTGCATCGGGCTTGCCGCCCTCCATATCCAAAAAAGGGCAGGGGACGCGGTGATGCTGGTTCTGCCTTCCGATCACCGGATTGCCGCTGAGGGGCAGTTTCGCCGCATCCTGGAGGCGGCTGCCGTAGCTGCAGCATCACAGGAGGCGCTATTGACGATCGGCATCAAACCGACTGGACCGGCAACCGGGTACGGATATCTCGAAGCGGGAGAGCTCTTCGCGAAGGATGGGGATTTGCCAATTCACCGGGTTAAGTCAATCCGGGAAAAACCGGATCTTGCGACAGCCGAAGAATTCCTGAAAAATGGTGAATTCTTATGGAACAGCGGGATGTTCATCTGGAAGGCCTCGACAATACTGAACGAAATTGCCCGTTTTTTACCGGAAATCAATAAAGGACTGATCGAGATAAAATCTGTTCTCGGCGGGGAGGGCGAAGCCGGGGTTGTCGAGAGGGTCTATCCCTCTTTGCCTTCCGTTTCGATAGATTACGGGGTGATGGAAAAGGCGAAGGATGTCCTTGTCATCCCCGGGGACTTCGGATGGTCGGATCTCGGGAGCTGGGATGCCCTCTGGGAGGTTTCCCCAAAGGATGAAAGAGGCAACGTCGTGCGCGGACGCTTCATCGGCATCGACGCGGGTGATTCCCTCGTTTACAGCCCGGAAAAACTCGTTGCCATAGTCGGGGTGCGGGACATTTTCGTCGTCGAAACGAAGGATGCGCTCCTTATCTGCCGCCGCGATTGCTCCCAGGATGTCCGCAAAGTGGTAGAAAAACTCGAAAAAGAGGGTTTTGGTGAATATCTGTAGCATTCCCTGTCTTGCCGCGCCGGTTAATTATCCGGTACGCAAGGCTTATTGTTTTTGAAGGTCGGTGTTCGCAATGGATCAGAAAAAAAGCAACGGCGGGGCATTTATCGAAGCGCCAACCAACATTCCCTGGTATTTGAAGATCGGTCTCTGGGCAGCGAAAAAATCAACGGGGAAAGAGATGCTGCCCGGCCTTTTGCTGGCATGGTTTCCCAAGGCTGCCATCGGCTCGGGGTTTCTTGAGTTTTTGACGGCGCATGGACCAAAGGACATGGAGCGAAGGCTCCTCAAAATCGTCCGTACCCGGGCTTCGGCGCTTATTTCCTGCCCGTTTTGCCTCGACATGAATAGCTATGATTATCCCGATCACGGTTTGACGAAAGAAGAGGCCGAGGCGCTTTCCCAAAAGACGGGTTGGGATGTGATTGCGAGTTTTTCCCGCCGGGAACGGATCGCGCTTCGCTATGCCGAAGGCATCTCCAGGACGCCGCCGGATTTTTCGCAAGAATTGCGGGCTGAAATACGACTGCATTTTTCAGAGCGCGAGATTGTGATCATGGCCGCGACCGTAGCGCAGGTAAATTACTGGGCACGCCTGCTTGGTGCCCTTGCCGTACCGTCAGCCGGTTTCTGCGAGTTGAACAATCAGAAACCGACGGCCTGACCGTCTTTGCGCGGGTCGGAGGCGGCGCAGTAACATTCTTCAAGACGGTAAATAAGCTGGGCGCCGCCGAAGAGCCGGGCGGGTGAATCGCAATAAACCTTATGCCCTCGCTTTTTCAGTCCTTCACTGGTCGCAGGACTGACCCCGGATTCGAGAAAAAGGTTTGAATATTCATCCAGATACCAGCGGGGCGCGTCCGCCGCAGTCTGGGGATTCTGGCCGGCCGCAAAGATCCGGATCATCATCTGTAAATGGCCCTGTGGCTGCATCCGGGCGCCCATGACGCCGAAACTCAAGAGCGGCTTTCCCTCTTTCATGACAAAGGCCGGGATGATGGTGTGAAATGGTCTTTTGCCGCCGGCGACCTGATTCGGATGTCCCGCTGCGAGTGTGAAACCGGCGGCTCGTCCCTGCATGCTTATTCCAGTTTCGGGGATGACGATTCCGGAGCCGAAAGCCTTGTAATTGGACTGAATGTAGGAGACCATCATGCCGTTTTTGTCGGCTGCCGTCAGGTAAACCGTTCCGCCGTCGCGCGGGGGGAGGGATGAGGAAGGGCGAGTCTGGCCGATGCTTATTTTTCCCTCCTGTTCCTTCAGAAAAGACGGTTCGAGCAGAGATGACGGCTGGATGGTCATCCAATCGGAATCGGCGAGGTGTTTCTCGACAAGCTCAAAGGCTATCTTCATTGCCTCCACCTGCAGATGGATGCTCTCCGGGGAATCCGGGGCAAAGATGCATTCGGAGAGTTCCGGGGGGGTGTTCTCCAGGATGCCGAGGGCAATCAGCACCGCCATTCCCTGGGCGTTCGGCGGCAATTCGCAGAGGGCGACGTTTTTCCAGTTCTGGCAAAGGGGTACGACCCATTGCGCATGGTGTTCGGCAAGGTCCCTTTCGTCAAGCAACCCACCGTTATTGCGGCTGCAGGAGATGATCTTTCGGGCAAGGTTTCCCCGGTAAAGGGATTCACCCCCCGTTTTCGCCAATTCTTCCAGGGTTTCTGCCAGACCCGGCGGATGGAAGGTCTCCCCGGGAAACGGGGCGCGGCCGCCGGGAAGAAAGGTGGTGACAAAATCTGGATAATCATTATACAGATCAGCAACTTCTGCCCAGCGCGCCGCGGTCACCGGGGCTACAGGAAATCCGTCTCTTGCTAAGCGGAGGGCCGGTTCGAAAAGATCGGAGAAGGGGAGGGCGCCGAATCTCCGGGAGAGTTCAGCCCAGGCATCCACGGCCCCAGGCACAGTGACTGCGTCCCACCCAAGCTGCGGCATGGCGGCTTTCCCTCTGAAATGTTCCGGCGAAAAAGCGCGGGGCGAGCGACCGGAACCGTTGAGGCCATGCAGCTTTTGCCCGTCCCAAACCATCGCAAAGGCGTCGCTGCCGATCCCATTGCCCGTTGGTTCCAGAACGGTAAGCGCGATCGCCGCAGCAAGCGCCGCATCAATGGCATTGCCGCCCCGCAAGAGCATCAGCAAGCCCGCCTGAGACGCAAGGGGCTGCGAGGTGGCAACGACATTGCGGGCAAAAACCGGCATTCTTTGGGAAGGGTAAGGGAAATCCCAGTTAATCAGCATGTCCTCAGTAAGGTGTTTTTTCAGGGGGTCTTCTTTCCGGGACGACGATGTCTCCCGAATCTTTTTGTGACGGGGAGGCCAGATAAAGGGCGCAGTAACACTGCCCGTATTGCCGAACGTCCTTTTCCCTGTAAACACATGGGCAGATAATATCCTGATCCCACTCGCGATTTCCTGATGCCAGGCGACAGGGACAGGAAGCATAGCCGTATCGCTCCCGGTTGACGATCAACCCGCTGATCAGCTCCAATGCCATTTTTTTATCGGCATTTAAAAAATAACCCTTGGGTTCCTGTGACTTCTTGAGCAATTCGTAAAGTTGTTCCGCGTTCATATCCCCAATGCCTCTCTCAATTTGCTTTCATTGAAACCGACGATGATGCTGTCTCCAAGCAATATAGTTGGGAAACTGCGCGCCGGATTATAACCGGTCAATTCTTCGATCGTATTTTTTCTTTGCTCGCCGGTCAGCAAATCAACATCGATAAACTGAAAGTCAATGGCATTGTCCTCCATGAATCTTTTTGCGGCCCGGCAGTGGCCGCAAGTGCTCAGCGTAAACATTCTTATCGTCATGGTTCTTTTCTCCGAGTGATCATATATTCTGTAACTGGCCGTCGCGTTTTATCTTGATTTCCGGACAAGCGGGAGTCGCTGGTTTGTCAGGGGACATTTGCAAATTAATACGAAAAAATGATCCGCACCGGTTCGCTTTGTGATGGCTTACATAGCCACCACCTCCGCCTCATCAGTTAGCGCCAAACTTAATTTCGAGGACATCGCCCTCCTGAACCTTTCTTTTCAGACTCCTCCCATCGGCGCCATTCAACATTATGCTGACATTCGGGCGCAGATTCCCACGCAACGCAGACGAACCCTCTCGAACCGGGTAGAACAGCTCTTCCTTGATTCCGGGAAGAAGGGCTGTAAGATTATTGAGACAATCTTCGTCAGTCTCTCCGACTGCCTCGAACGAGAATTTACCCCTCGTAATGACGGCGAAACTTAGCGGCAGTTTCAACGTTATGCTCAATGCTGATCTACCTCCCTCAAAACCGGTCGTGTTGCCTGCCGCGCTAATTGATAAGAGCTTCGTTTGTGTGGCGAGAGTATAGGGGGACGACTTTTGTATGTCAATAGGAATTTTGAATTATATCAAGAGAGGCAATTGCAAAACTATTTGTCATTCCCGAAAGCGGAGCTTAATGTACACAATGCTTCTATCGGGAATACGGTTTTTCAAGCAGTTAGAACCAGATTATGAACATTAAACTTCGTTTTCCCGCTTAAAATCATTGCGGGAATGACAGAATGTGAGAGTTTTGCAATTGCCTCAAGAGTAAATTCTTCTGCGCAGTCCCCGGCGAGCACCCGCTGTAGCAGGTGGTTTCTGAAGGAAAGAAAAGGCGAATAAGCAACATTAGGCGGTGGATTTTGATTGACAAGAGGTGTCACTTCGTATAGATACTTCTGCCGTTGCAGGGTATAAACTTTCTTGTTTAAAAAGCCGATGTAGCTCAGACGGTAGAGCAGCTGATTCGTAATCAGCAGGTCAGCGGTTCGATCCCGCTCATCGGCTCCAGTGGCGTTGTTCGCTTAACGTGCGGTGATTTTAAGCTGCATCCTTTCCGCTACCTGCTTTAGGAGTTTCAGGATTGCTTCGGCCTTTTCAGGGTTGAGGCTGCCCATTCCACACGCGGGGGTGAGCAGACTCTGGCAAAGAAGGATTTCACGAGGGATGCCCCTCTTTTCAAGATAGTCTATTCCGGCATCGAGTTTGGAAAGAAGCAGCGCCGGCGTTTCCGAACCTGTGTATGAACCGGTGGGAACAATTCCCCAGGCAAGCGCCCCGCCGCTTTCGATAAATTTCTTGATATCGGCTGGATAAAGCATGACCTTTTCCATGTATTCATAAGCGTCGAAGTTGACGATGTCGATTCGCGCGTTGAATATCATGGACCAGTCCGCATTTCCGCAACAGTGTATCCCGGCAAGGCCTCCCGCTTCATGAATGGCGTCGGCTATTTCGTTGATTTTCTCCGCGACAAGATCAGAGGAGACAGCCGAGAAGGCTGAGCCGAGAGATTCCATGGAGGGCTCATCCATAAAAATAATGACCGGTTTTCCAAACGGTTTTAGTTTTTCGATTTGCCAGAGGGCCTTCATCGTCAGCCCCTTTACCAGGACGTCGAAAAGCGTTTCATTGTGAATGATGTCGATGCCGTTCTCATCTTTCAGTGAAGTTCCCGCGGTGAGAGGGCCGGTTATCTGTCCTTTCAGATACGCGGCATTTGAGGCAGCGCCTGTATTCAGCGCCTTCAGGAAGGCATGGAAGCCGAGGGCGTAAGACTCGGATATCCGGAAGTACTCGTAGTCTTTCTCCAGAAACCGCGTGAAGAATTTTTCAAGATCGTCGGTAAGGTCGCCGGCTGTGTTGAAGGAAACCTTCTGCGTATCTTCTTCGAGAACAAGTCCCGGCAGCGACTCGCAGTACTGTACATCCATTCTTTCCCGGTAATCCCTCTGGGGGAGCTGGGGCCATGCCGGCGCCGTGGGAAGATAGCGGAGCGTCATTTCCACGGCGCTGTCGGCGTCCCGATTGGGCATGCTGCCAATTGCCGTTGCCATGCAGTTGAAGATATGTGTCATAAGATCATATTCCTTTCCCTGATCGGGCTTTCCGTTATTTATCTCTATTCGAATGAGGAAGAGCCAATTGCAAAACCATTTGTCATTCCCGAAAGCGCAGCTTAATGTCCATAATGTCTCTATCGGGAATATGGTTTTTTCAAGCAGTTAGAACCAGATTATGAACATTAAACTTCGTTTTCCCGCTCAGAATCGTTGCGGGAATGACAAGAATGGGGAGTTTTGCAATTGCCTCGGAAGTCAGCACATTTTATTTCGCCTATAAACTTTTCAGAGCCGCATTCATGCTTCCCGTTTTGTAACCGTTCAAGTCCAGCGTGACATACAGGTATCCCAATTTTTTGAATTCCCGCTCAACATCCAATCTATTTTCATCTGCAGCAAGGCGCTTTATTTCGTGTGTTTCCACCTCAATGCGGGCGATATCTCCATGGTGTCGAACCCGCACCTGATTAAAGCCCCTCTCCTTGAGAAGTTGCTCAGCCTTACCGATACGCTGAAGAATGGCGGAGTCGATTTTAGTCCCATAAGGAATTCGCGAGGCGAGGCAGGCCAAAGACGGTTTGTCCCAGGTCGGCAGGTTCAATTGACGGGAAAGTTTCCGCACATCGTCTTTTGTAAACCCTGCCTCCCGCAGGGGGCTTATAACGCCCAGTTCCTCCGAGGCGCGTTTGCCCGGACGGTAGTCGTCGGAGTCATCCCGGTTTGACCCATCGGCGACAAAGTAAAGAGAGTGCTGACGCCCGATCTCCAGCAATCTTGCGAACAGTCTTTTCTTGCAAAAATAGCAGCGCTCGATCGTGTTGGCTGTAAAATCACGGTCGGCGACGATGCTTTCCGTTATGGTTATTACAGACAACCCCAGGGCGGCGGCGGTATTCAATGCCTGATCCGTTTCGCTTTGCGGATATGACTCAGAGGAAAGAAGCACGCAAAGAGAGCTGCTTCCCAATGTCTCCTTGGCAACATAAGCCAGCAGGGCGCTGTCGCAGCCGCCGGAATAGGCGACCACCAAGCCTCCCGTATTTTTCAGCAAAGAGCGCAGTTTCCTGTGCTTTTCTTTAATATTCCGCATCTTTAAAAATCTCCATGCATCATTTTGACAAAACGGTTTTGGGTCAAATAGCTTTTTAATGATGTTTCTGCAAACAAAAAATGATAAGGCTTCCAGCCAGAATTCAAGTTTATTGTTTTTATTCGGGGAATTTTAACAGTTGCCTGAGCGTCAATCAGGCTGGAATAATTTGATGGGGACGCGCCTTGAAGCTTTTTCTGCTATTTTTTCTGCTTATCTATGGAGGGTTTCACCTCCTTTTTTTTCTCAGGATTAACGCGGCAATTCGTATGGGAGGGGGCGGTTTCGTCATCCTTTTGTTCCTTCTGGCGGCGGGTTTTCTGGCCCCGCTGATTATTCGCGCCGTGGAGGGAAGGGTCAGCGATTTGCTCGTCCGTTTTTTTGCGTTAATAGGCTACTACTGGATGGCCTTTCTGCTTTTATTTCTCTTTGTTTCGCTCTTTGTTGAACTGTATAATTTTGTTGCGCTGGCAGTTGTGAGCAGATTCAATGGCAATATAAATGCCTTTATCCCCACGGTCGGGATGCGTTTTATGATTCCTGCGGTGGTTGCAGTGCTTCTGGCAGTTTATGGGTCATTCGAGGCCGGCAATCTCCGCACCGAGTTTCTGACCATCCATTCCGAGAAGATACCGAAGGAAATAGGCAAAATGCGAATATTGCAGATTTCCGACGTGCATATCGGCGGGGCGGTACAAGCTCGAAATGTTTCCGGCATCATTCGCGCCATCCGGGAGGCAGCCCCGGATTTAGTTGTTTCTACGGGCGATCTTGTTGACGGCCGAGGCGCATATATTGGTGAGGCTGCGAGTCAGTTCAGCGAAATCAAGCCAAAATGGGGAAAGTTCGCCGTTGCGGGAAACCATGAGTTTTACCTGGGCATTGAGCGGGCAAGCGAATTCATGGAAAAGGCCGGGTTTGTTTTTTTACGCAACCGGACGGCAACGATCGCCGGGGTGGTTGCTCTGATCGGCGTTGGTGACCCCGGAGGCGTCAGGGCAACAAAGGTTATCGTTGATGATCGGGAACTCCTTTCCCGTACAGAGGGCAACCATTTCAAGATTCTTCTCAAACACCGACCAGATGTTGAAAAAAAAGCGATCGGTTTGTTCGAACTGCAACTTTCAGGACACACCCACAAGGGGCAGATATTTCCCTTCAGCATAATTACCAACATGGTTTTTCCATACCATGCCGGCAATTACCGGCTTTCGCAGGAATCGTTGCTGCATGTCAGCCGAGGCGCCGGGGTCTGGGGGCCGCCCATTCGTCTGTTGGCGCCGCCTGAGATCATGGTCATAGATTTGTTACCCAAATAATCCATCGGCAGCAGGCGTGTTGAAGAGTCTATTTTTACGTTGACTTCTTTTCCGGATAGCCTTATTTTCTAGACAGATTATTTCCATAAAATTTTTCTCGGGAGGATAAATTTAATGCAGATTAAGGATTTGATTGCCGTTGTTACCGGGGGGGCTTCAGGGATGGGAGAGACGTGCGTCAGGATGCTTGCCGCAGAGGGGGCAAGAGTTGCAATCTTTGATGTCGTTGCCGAACGGGGTGAAAAAATCGCCGCGGAACTGGGGCCTAATGTTATCTTTGCTCATACCGATGTGACAAGCGACGAGAGCGCCCGGGCGGCGATCGAGAAAACGGTCGCGGCCTTCGGGACTATCAATGTCGCAATCAATTGCGCCGGGGTTGGCGATCCGGGGAAAATCTTATCGAGAAAAGGCGTCCTGTCGCTTGACTTTTTCACCAGGGTTGTCCGGATCAATCTGATCGGCACCTTCAACATTACAAGGCTGGCGATCGAGCAGATGGCAAAAAACGAACCTAATGGGGAGGGGGAAAGAGGGGTAGTCGTCAATACCGCTTCTGTCGCTGCTTTTGAAGGCCAGATCGGCCAGGCTGCTTATGGCGCCTCCAAGGCCGGTGTGGTGGGGATGACGCTTCCCGTGGCAAGGGAGTGCGCCGATTACGGCATCCGCGTAATGGCGATTGCGCCTGGTTTGATCGATACCCCGATGATGGCCGGCCTGCCGGAGAGCGTGAGGGTGGAACTGGCCGGGACGGTCCCGTTTCCGAAACGCCTGGGCAGACCCGCGGAGTTTGCGGCACTTGTGCGCCACATATTGGAAAACTCCTTGTTAAACGGGGAATGCATCCGCCTTGATGGGGCGCTAAGGATGACGGCCAGATAAAGCACACGCAGGCAGGCAGTATCGTTTAGTTTCGCATAGTTATCAGTTACAATTTACTCAACGGGGGTGGACAATATGGCCAAGGTTTTCAATATGGAGATTGATGATTCCGGGATAGGGGTGATTGTCTTTGATGTCGCCGGCGAGAAGATGAATACTTGGACGGAGGAGGCTTTCATCGGTTTTGAAGAGATTATGCGCACACTGGAAGCCGCCCGGGGCATACGCGGGATCGTCTTCATTTCCGGAAAGCCCGATAATTTTCTGGCCGGCGCCAATCTGAAGCTTATATCGGAAATAGCTGACTCCGCTGAGGCAAGGCGCACCGTCGAGCTTTTTCATGCTTCATTTTCCCGTTTGGAGTCGCTTAAGTTTCCCTCAGTCGCGGCGATTCACGGTCATTGCCTCGGAGGAGGGCTGGAATTTGCGCTTGCCTGCAAGGCGAGGATCGTAAGAGAGGGTAAAAACACGATTATTGGTTTGCCGGAAATCAACGTCGGTCTTTTCCCCGGAGGGGGAGGCACCCAGCGGCTCCCCCGTCTGATCGGCTACCCGGCCATGGAGCTTATCCTGAGAGGGACGATGCTGCCGGCGGCGAAGGCCTATGAGATGGGGATCGTTGACAGGATGATTCCTGCTGAGGCTGATTTGCTTTTGGCGGCCAGGGTTTTTCTTGAGGAGATCATCGCGGGAAAGGCTGAACTGAAAAGGCCGGAACAGAGATTCTCCCAGATAGATGCCGTAGCCCAGTTGGCAAAAGAAGGCATTCTGAAGGTTACCAGGGGACGAGAGCTTCCCGCCCCAATGCTGGCGCTGAAGTCCATGCACGAAGGGTTAAAGGTTCCGCTGGAACAGGGTCTGGAGATCGAACGCAAAAATTTTGTCGAGGTTGTTTTATCGAAGGAGGCCAAAGGCAGCATCAATACCTTTTTTCTGAAGGGAATGACGGATAAACCCATGGCGATGATGACTAAGGGTTTTGTTCCGAAGCAGTTGAGGAGCGCCGCGGTTCTTGGATTCGGAACCATGGGAAGGGGAATCGTCATCGAGATTCTCCGCAATACAGAACTTCCCGTTCTGGTAAAGGACATCCCGGAGGCTCTGGAGCCGGGAAGGGCCTTCGTCAGAAAGGAGCTCGCAGGGATGGCCGAGAAGAAAAGGCTCAAAGCCCCTGTCGATGAAGTAATGTCCCGTCTGACAACCGTCTCGGAGTACGTCCCCGCCTTCAAGGATGTGGATATTGTCGTTGAGGCCGTTTTCGAAGCGATCGCGGTAAAAAAGCAGGTTTTTGAAGAACTTTGCGAAGTGGTTCGTGAGGACTGCCTTATCGCCAGCAATACCTCTTCCATCCCGATCAACTCCATGTCGCCTTTTGTCCGCCATAATGAACGCTTTGCCGGTCTCCATTTCTTTTCCCCGGTCTGGATGATGCAGTTGGTAGAGGTAATTCAAGGCGACAATAGCAGCCGGGAGACGATTGACAACCTGCTTAATTTTGTCGGCATGATCAGAAAGCGGCCGCTTGTCTGCCGCGACAACGCCGGGTTTGTCGTCAATGCGATGCTCTTTCCCAACCTCACCAATGCGCTTCAGTATCTCGAGGAGGGGAACGCGATCGAGAAGATAGATACGGCGATGACCCGCTTTGGAATGCCGGTGGGGCCGATCCGGCTTACCGATGAAGTGGGAATAGACATCCCCTATAAGGTATTTGTCGGGATGGGGGTTGAGCAGGAGACTCTTAAAAGTGTCGTGGAAGCGGGAAGGCTTGGTCTCAAAAAATCGGGAAAGGGTTTCTTTTTAAAGGATGGCAGCGTCGATCCGGAAGTGTTGCCGTTGATTGCAAAACGTCCATCTCGAAAGAGGAGCGAAGAGGAAATCCAGAAAGGCATTCTAAAAGCCATGGTTCAAGTCGGCAGTGATCTGCTCGAACGCCGGATAGTGGATGACGTTCGGATGATCGATGTAGGGATGATCTGGGGGATAGGTTTTCCAGCCGATAAGGGCGGACCAATGAAATGGGCCGACCTGAGCGGATTAAGCAAGCAGCTCTACGGCAAAAATTTTTACTAAGCGATGGGTGTTCAAAAAAACTCTTGCCGCAGCGAATTCAAGGGACTATAAAGGCCGACTGTTTTTTTGCCGGGATGGAAATGACAGAGGAAATATTACTTTGAGATGGGGGAAGGATGACTGAGCCAGATTTTGAAAAAGGGAAAGGGCTTGTGCCCGCTGTCGTGCAGGATTATGAGACGGGCGACGTGCTGATGGTTGCATACATGAACCGTGAAGCGTGGCAAAAAACCCTGGAAACCGGCAAGGCCCATTACTGGAGCCGTTCCCGCCAAAGCCTTTGGCTGAAAGGCGAGACATCCGGCAATTTTCAGATTGTCCGGGAGGTAAGGATTGATTGCGATGATGATACGGTTTTGCTGAAGGTTGATCAGATCGGCGGCG